>JAPLUM010000499.1 GCA_026397605.1 Verrucomicrobiota bacterium
ATGCACGGAATCCACCTTTTGGCAGACGGCGGTCATGAAGCAGGGCAGCGAGTCCATGAGAAATCCAGGATTGATGCCGGTGCCGAGCACGGCGACTCCGTGGGTCTTGGCCGCTTCGTCGATCTCGCGGGCCAGTTCAGGGCTTTCATCCCACGGATAAGCCATTTCCTCGCAGGTGGTGACGACGGGAATACCCTGCCGGACGAGGCTGAGTATTTGCGGCGTGATGGCCTCCATCGTGGATACGGTGGTGATGACGGCACAGTCCGCCGCCGAGGCTATTTCCGGTGCGAGTGTGGAGCTGATCGGAATCCCAATGGCGGCGCGGCCCGCCACTTCGGCGACGTCTTTTCCGATGATGTCAGGATTCACATCGAGAGCGCCCACGATTTCGAAGGCGGCACGCTCCAGAAGGTATTGGATGGTTTTATGACCGAGAGGGCCGAGTCCGACTTGGATGATTTTCAGGGGTTTCATGATCAAGGACTGTTTTTTTTGGAAAAGGGTGCCGAGACAAATCAGCCACGCAGTGCACGAATGACTTTGCCTTTGAGCACGACAAAATTGATCCGCCCTGGTGTGTGCGCCATGACCACGGGAATGCTGCGACCGTCTTGACTGATGACTCTGGATTGAATCTTCCGCTTGTCCGCGAGTGCCTCAGCCGCCTTCAAATCTAGGCCCGTGAACTTCTCGTCGCCGGGCATGTCAGCAACCTCGGAGGTTTGCTCTGCTAGGTCCACCATGCGTCCGAAAGCTAAGGCGTTTGTGCTGCGTGGGCCGCCATCACGAACGTAAAAGCCGGTCACCTTGCCTTTTTGGTCAACGGGGAAAAACATGTCTCCAGAGCCCACCCCCAACGACTCCGCCGTGCGGAGGTCATTCGTGTGCGGGCCACGAGTGGAATCGATGATGCGGAGACGCACCCGCCCGTCTTTTTCCACGATGGGCGCACTGGCCACCATGCCGACGTGGCCGGAGGACTCGCCTTGCTCAATCGTGTCTTTCCGCCATGCCAGGAGGTCTCCTGGCCGGACTTCCATGATGTTCTGAACCTGCATCCATCGCCCATTGCCCTTGCCTTCACCAGCTGCGGCAAAGGTTTCATAAAACGTGACGGCCAATGGGCGCTTGCGATCTTGCCCCTCCATGCCACGGACCGAAAGATATGCCTCGGGAAAGTGATGCCTGAGGACGTGACTCATCAGCCCTGAGCAATCGCATTTCAGCGAGCCGGTCTCCTCATTGATCTCTGTCTGGGCCTGATAAGTCGTCTCTGTCATGCGGCTGACCATGGACTCTAGCCGCTCAGCAAAAAGCTGTCCTGGCTCCGCCGATGAGGCCGATCCGACCCACCCGATGGAGCCCCATGCCAAGAGGGCAGCAGTTACGAAAACTCGCGTCGTGGATGCTGTTTGAGTGATGAGAAGTGGAGACATGAGAGCGGGCAGTGTGTTAGCGGCTTTGAAGATAAGTTTCGGCAAACTCGACCACGCGGTCATGGGACACCGCATCGCCAGTGACTTGGAGTTCCAGTCGTCCCTGCCGAGTGGCGCTGTGATCTGATAACAACGCGGCGCAGCAAGCACCGGGATCAAGAAAGACAACCTCCGGGAACTGCCGCTCCAGCTCCAACCGTGCCATCGGGAAGCAGGTGCAGGCGAGAATGGCGACATCCGTAAGAGCAAGCGAGGCCCGGAGCGGCCCCGTGAGCACGGAATCATCGTCCGGAGTCCAGGGTTGGAGGCGGGCGATGGCTCGTTCCAGTTCCGTGGCGGCGATGGTCGTCACTTCGATACTAGGACACTGCGCTCGAAGGATTTCAGGGTAAGTGGTCTGGCTGGCGGTGAATACGGTGCCGATGATCAAGACCCGCTTGCCGCTGAGGCGCTCATTCTCTTTCGCGACCATGTATTTGAAGCAATCCACCATGGAGATCACCTGCGCCGGTCCGGTATCAAACCGGGTCGTGCGCAGGAGCTGATCGTAACGGATCGAGAGCGTGTTGCAGCCAATGACCAAGGTGTCCGCGACCTCGTCCGCTTTCCCCAGCCATTGAAAGACGACCTCGCGGATCGCCTCGTCGCTCTTTATGCCGAGGGGATTGACCGCGTAGTCCGCGAGGAAGACGACATCCTGATTGGCCCCGGAAGCGCGCATGGATTTCAGCACCGAGAGTCCGCCCACGCAGGAGTCGGCGATGAAGATGGGCTTGGCCTCGATCATGGATGGTAGGTGTTGCATGGAGTTACTTCAGGAGGTTGAGAAAGAAGGTGACGTTCAGCGCATTGGTCAGGTCGCCGAGCAAGGTGCCCACCAACGACACCACGAAGAACGCCTTGGGAGCTGGGCCATGCTTTTCCACCAGCGACTTCATGCTGGCGACGGCATTGGCCGTATTGCCAATGCCACAACCACACAGGCCCGCCGTCATCACGGCAGCATCGTAGTCGCGCCCGATGAGCGGCCAGCAAATGAAGATCGCGAACAAAATCGTCACCACCACTTCCACGGCGAGGATGATCAGCATCGGCAGGGCTGTGTGCGCGAGATCAATCAGGTGCAACCCCATCATCGCGAGCCCGAGAAAAGCCACGAGCATCACCGAGCCAAGGGTGGCGATGACATCGCTACGCACCCACTGCAGGCGAAGGAGGTCGTGCAGATTACGCAAGACAACGCCCACCATCATCGCCCCGATGTGAATGGGAAAAGTCATGCCGCTCTGCTGCAGCCACCAGCTCAACCAGGTGCCGGCTTTGATGCAGGCGATGACCAGCAGCAGATGTTTCACGGCAGTTCCACCCATCTTCCCGAGCGTGCGCAGTTCATGCAGGATACCGGTGGCGTGCTTGGTTTCGGAGACTGTTTCCTCAATCGTGCTCGATGACTTCAACTGATGACGGCGGATCAACCAAGTGCCCACAGGACCGCCCAGCAAACCGCCCGCCAGCAAGCCCAGCGTTGCCGCTGCCGCTCCCATCGCCGCGGCACCCGAGAGACCCGCTTGTTCGAGCTGCGGTGCAAAGCCGAGCGCCGTGGCGTGCCCGCCCACCATCGTGATGCTGCCGCACAGCAGCCCCATCAGCGCAGGCGATCCGATGGCTGTGGCCGTCCCTGCGCCGACGAAGTTTTGCACCACGCCGAGCATGGCGGATGCCGCGAGGAAGAGCAGCAGAACCACACTGCCACGGCGCACGATTTCCCAAGTCGCCGACAAGCCGATGCAAGTGTAGAAGGCGACCATGAAGGGAACGCTGAGGCCCTTCGAGGGCCGTGTAATCCACTCGGCCTCGGTGCTCACGAGCCATGTCCACCAGGGCGTGGTGACACTGGAAGAAATCTGGATCGTGCTCCAGCCCGTGACATTCATCATCAACACCAGCACTGCCACGAACAGACCGCCAATCACCGGCGCGGGAATGCTGAACTTGCCCAGCCACGACACACGCCGCACCAGCCACTCACCGAAGAGCAGCACCGGCAGCAAGCAGAGCACAGGAAGCCAGACTGGATTGTTCATCTTACGAAGATGGGAGCTTCAGGATCAACACTCAAACCAGACCCAATGTTGGCAGCGAATCGGCACAAGATGGGCTTACCCTCATTCACAGGCAGCCCCCTTTTGCGTTTGATGGTTTGCGGTGGCGGCGATGAATGCGGCAAAAATCTTGGCCTGCCTGGGGTCATCGTTGACCATCTGCGCACAGACTGATGGTGCAGGGAGTTCACCACAAAAGTATCTTCGCCATAGATCGCACGCAGCCTGGAGCCTGGCTCCAGTGTCACCGGATGCGTGACCGGATCGTCCACATCCTTGTGAACGACCTTGAGCTCAGAAGGGATATCCTGAATCAGGGAGCCGCCGTGAGCCACGTTGATCCACTGGCTACCCAGGCAGATGCCCAGCAAGGGTTTCTTCGTCTCCTTGATCCAGCGCGTGATGAGGGCCTTCTCAAACAGGTAGCGCTCGTTTGACAGCAGCTTGGTCGTCGGGTGAAGCTCTTCTCCCCATTCGGAGGGCGGAATGTCGGCCCCTCCCGGCATGAGCAGGCCATCCAGGTCCCGAAGGTATGCATCGATCTTCTCCACACTGCCGTCTCCGTTTGGCAGCACGATCGGCGTGCCGCCCGCCGCGCGAATGGCCGCAGCATAGGTCTCACTGTTTAGACTAGCGATTCCGATCCGAGGTCCGCTGGGGGAAGATGGGGCCCCACTGGAGCCGCTGTCGGGTTGGCTAAGAAAGTAGCCTGCTGCGGCTACAGCCAGTCCGCCGAGGGATGCGAGAACGAGTCTCCGGTTCATGCGTTGAGAGAGGGAAAGAGATTCATGGCCAGGATTACTTTCATATCTTGAAGTGGCCTGACAGAAAGACCTACTGATTCTTTGTTTGTATAAGCAAAAGAAATACTTTAGCTATGCGGCTCTGCCTGACATGGATATTCGTTACTTGGAAAGCCTCATCGCCGTGACCGAACAAGGCTCGATCGTGCTCGCAGCCAAGTCACAACGACTCACGGCGGCAGCCGTTGGGCAAAGGATATCCTTGCTTGAGGAGCATTTCGGCGTGCCCTTGCTGGATCGCAGTTCTCGCCGTGCCACGCCATCGGAAGCCTGCGTGCGGCTGCTGCCTCAAGTCCGCAAGATTGTCGCTGACTTTCATGAGTTGGGTGCGCTGATCGGGTCTGCGGGTCTCACGGGCCGGTTTGCCCTCGGCACCATTTCCTCCATGCTGGCAGTGCTGCCCAAAACGGTGCGTCGGCTGGCCAAGGCCGCCCCCAATTTGAATCTCGAAATCAAATTTGAATCTCGAAATCAATCCTGGCACCTCGGAGTCAGTGTTTCGGGATTTGAGTCAGTGGATCACTCACGCCGCCGTCATGGCGCTCCCTCACTACGACCTTCCAGATCGCTTTTCAGTCGATATCATCCGCAAGGAACCCCTGGTTCTTTTGTCCAGGCAAGATGCCGGCAAGACGCGTCGGGAACGATTGGAGAAGAATCCGTATATTCGTTTTGATTCCAAGTCATGGGCCGAAACCGGTGCGGCCAAGTTTCTCCAAGATGAAGGTATTCAAATCGAACCCTGTTACGATATCGATGCCTTGGAGCCGATTGGCAAACTGGTGCAGGAAGGCATGGGCGTCTCCCTGGTGCCCTACTGGGCCGGTCTAGACCTGGATGCAGCGAACCTCAAGGTCGATGTCATTCGCAACGAACGTTACTGCCGCAAGATCGCACTAGTAACCCCCAAAGACACCACCCGCCCCCATGCCGTGCAAGCCCTCAAAGCCGCCCTCCTCTCGGACTCTCTGGTATGAGCGCTCACTTCTGTTTTGCCGACGTCTTGGCGCGTGGCAGGATGTCATCGGCTGAGGTTGTTCAGAGGTGGGTTATTCCAGTGTCCGCCAGTCAGGCTCGCCCATCCCGCCGAGGTCATGAAAATGCTGTAGGACGGTCTTATCGTAGGCGTGCCAGTCGGGGAAAGAGCGGTTCCGCTGCATATCCACGCCGATGTAGAGCGCATCCATCGTGTCTGTATATCGGCGCCAGGCACAGTAGGCTTTGCCCATGGCCTGCTGCGCCTTCACTTTCTCGCCCTGCTGGTCATAGATCACCGCGCGAAACTTTTCGGCATTGAACTGCCCCAAGTGGCCCTGCGCGGTCAGATCTTTCAGAGTGAGCTGCAACTCGACATTCTCACCGGGCTTCAGCGTTGCCAGTATCTCCAAGGACCTGGCCGAGAGCGTATGGATCTTCTCAATGTTTTCCCAAGCAGACACCTTTTGGCCGACTTTCCCATCGGCAGTCTCACGCAGAGACGCGAGCTTAGAGCCTGCAAAGGGGGTCGCTTCCTTGGTGTCATCTACGGAGAAGTGGCGTCCGGCCCTGCCCTGCCACATGTCGCCGGTCCACAGCTCGGGCCAGAAGTCGGCGTCGAACTGCCATTTTCCGGTGACCTGTTCGTTAGCGCGTCTGATGGCCCCTGATGCACAGCTCCAGGCTTCGAAAAGCTTTTCGGATTCCACCCCAGGAAACCTGCTGGCGAGGTGTTGCTTGAAAAAGTCGTCGGAGATCGATGGATTGTAGGAGATCCGTCCCCACAGCTTCTGCATATACCAGGTGCGCTGAACGCTCAGTGCATCCCGCTCTTCATAGTAGGGGTTCTTGCTCGCGAACTCTTTGCCAAACACCCAGCCATCCGCGCCGATGTAAAAGCCCGTCACGTATTTGTCGATCTGAGGAAAGCCGCTGATGTAGTCACGAACAAACTGCGGCTCCGCCCAGTGGAGGAAATAGAAGTCGTCGTTGCGAACGGTTAGCCATGACGTGATGCCGTATTTGCCAAGCCCGCGTTCCATTTCAGTCCTGTGCCAGCGGGCCGGGGTGACGGTGGAATGAGCGTGCGCCTCCGAATACTTGCAGGACAAATCCATGCGCACGTTGGGGAGATCGTTCAACTGAGCGAAGTGCTTTAAGATGTGATCGATGTCGCCGTCGTGCTGGCGATGGATGAACACGATGTCTCGTGCGGGATTTTCCTTCGCATATTGCATGATGCCCTTGCCATAGGAATCCCAGGCCCACTCTTCTTTCTGACTGGCATCCAGTTTCCCCATCTTCTCTCCCACCGTGATGCCATAACCCCTGAGATCAGGATAGGTCTGGAGGAGCTTATGCACGCATTTCCTGAGATAGGCTCTGGTCTTTTCGTTGTCGGTGGCATCGGTGAGGCCGTGTTTCCCATCGGCGGTCGAGAGGAAAACGCTCCAGTTGCAGAGGTAGATATCAAAGCCCCGCTCCCGGCCATGCTTCATCAAATCACGCCAATGCTGGACCTTTTCATCAATTGTCAGGTTGTTCACTTTGAAACTCTGGCCCGTCGCATCAAAGCCGGTCACGCCCTGGATGGCGATGCCGGGATACTCGTCCTCCATATTGACCATGGAGGTAAATGGGTGGGGCGACCAAAGTGACAACACGTTGTAGCGATGCCGCGCCATTTCATCAAACCACGTCTTCCAAAATCCAAGGTCCCAGACATCCTTGATAGCCAGCTTATGGGACGTGCCTTTGTGACCGTAGTAATAAGTCGGGGACTCCTTGTCCAAAGGGATGTTGAACTTGATGCCACGATTCTTGAGATGAGGTGATTCATCTTCATCGTAGGCGCGGGCGAGGCCGTGAAACTGGATGTTCTCGGCCAACTGCAATCCGCCATACATCGCGCCGTTGGGGTCGCCTCCCAGCACCCAATAGCTCATGTCGGGCTGGGTGGTGGTGCGGAGCGCATAGGCTTGCGGTCCCAAATCGGTAACTGGCTTGCCACCTTGGTCCGAAAGCTGAGCGGTGACGGCTTTGTCGGTGGCGACGGCGAGGACGATCTTCTTCCCCGAATCGGCTTTTACCAGTTCAGCCAGTTCGTGCGTCTCCACTTTGTGCTTTTGCCTTTCGAGCGCCGCTTTGATGTCGCCGGCAGCAAAGACGATCTGTGGCATGGCCGGATCATAGTAAAGTCCGACGGTCTCTGCCGCCGAACAGGCGAAGGAACCCACAACCCCAAACAACATCCAGGCGGCGGAAAGGGTGTGATTTGAGGGTGTGGACTTCATCGTATGCTACGATCTCTGAGCTTCACTGGCGGACCACAGCGGCATCCACGGACCGGACCTGGATGTCTTTGAAGAGCTCGCCTTCTTTGACCTTGTTGAGTTTCGTGTCCTTGCCGCTGGACCAAATCGGCTCAGTGGTGCCGTCGGCGTGGCGGAGGCGGAGGTTGTCCAGATAGACGGAGTAGGTACCGCCTTTGCCTCCTGTGAAGACGACTCCGTGCTTGCCAAGAGGGCCGGGGGCGCTACCGGCGAGACCAATGATGCGGTGCTCCCAGATGCTCTTGCCATCGGCAATGCCGTGGCCGAGGACTTGATCCCGGCCATACTGATCGACGGCGGTGCCGGACTTGAAGAGCGAGACGAAAGGTTTGCTGTTGTTGCCCTCCAGCGTGGAGAAGTAGGGATACTGCTTCGATGTGTTCGGGGAGAAGGCGATGTCGTATTCGATCCAATCCGTGGCGTATTGAGTGCCCGCCCAGTTGGCGATATTGATGGCGAGTTTGTCTTTGGGTTTAGCTTCATCACTGATGGTGACGGTGATCGCTAGAACCTCACCTTCGGGTTTTGGGTCAGCGTGATACTTCTTCGGTGCGGGGTGATGACTGAGCGCGGCTCCGAGCGATTCGGCCCAGGCGTCCATCTTCACAGCGAGCGTCTTCACGACCTCGGGATTGGCATCGGCGACGTTGGTCGATTCGATTTAGTCTTTGACGATGTCGTAAAGTTCGAAGCGATCGAGAAAGCGATGCAGCTTCCATTGCGCGGTGCGGATGGCGTCTTCGTCATGCCAGACCCAGTAGTAGCTTTCGACGGGGCTCGCGGTGTTGTCGCGAAGGGCAGGCCAGATGTTTTTGCCATCGAGCGTCCGTGTTTCCGGCATCTTCGAGCCGGTCATGGCCATCAGCGTGGGGAACATGTCCAGAGCACCGCAGAGGCCGTTCCACTTCTTGCCGCCGACGAGTCCGCCTTTCGGCCAATGCATGGCCGTGGGCAAGCGCACGCCGCCGTCATAGATGGTGTGTTTGTGACCATGCAAAGGCAGGCTGTTGCCGGCTTCCATGGCGCCGTTGTCACTGGTGAAGACGAAGATCGTGTTTTCGATCAGCCCGAGTTTCGTCAACTCCGCCTCGATGGTGGCGACGTTGTTGTCGAGCGCGTGGAGCATCGCGGCGTGGATGTGTTTCTCCTCGTTGCTGACCTTGTCGCTAGCTGCGGGGACTTTTGCGGCCATCTGTGGGTCGATCCTTGCCAAATCACTCTCTTTTGCCTGAATCGGCGCGTGAGCGATTTGGAAGGGGATGTAGCAGAAAAAGGGCTGAGTCTTGTTTTCGTTGATGAACTCCAGCGCATGCTTGGTGAGGAGGTCGTCAGTGTAGCCTTCATCCTGCGGTCGAAATTCACGGTTATGCCACCATGAGACGGGTCCGCCACCTTTGACGGTGCGGCGGGTGAAGTGATCTGGACCACCACCGTAATAGACCCAGGCTTCATCAAAGCCATGCGTGTTCACGCCGTGACCAAAATCAGGTTTCTTGTTCGCCATGTGCTTGAAGGCTTCAGCAAAATGAGCGCTAAACTCCGGCGTTTCGGGATCACTCCCATTGTGCCATTTGCCAAAGACGCCTGTGCGATAGCCATTGGACTTAAAACCCTCAGCGATGGTTGTTTCCTCAGGCTCAAGTTCACCGCCCGTCTCCGGTGCCGTGCCCACGCGGATGGGATGCCGCCCGGTGAGCAGCATCGCCCGAGTGGGTGAGCAGACGCACCAACCCATGAACTGGGTCAGTTCCACGCCCTTGGAGAAAAGTCGGTCGATATTGGGTGTGGGCACACCGCCGCCATGCGCGCTGATGTCTCCCCAGCCGATATCATCGGCCATGATATAGACAACATTGGGTTTGGCGGCGTACGTAGAGACTCCGCAAATGGAATAGAGAGCGAGAAGTGTAAGTATGGTGCGGTTCATGGGGTTGTTCTTGAATGATTCCTTGACGTGATGATTAGCCCACAAGCTGCCGCAGCACAGCGATACTTCGGGTGAACTCGGACTTCTGGTGCTGGCGATCAAACTCCTTGGCATCGGTGCCTGCGGGTGGCTGCTGAATCTCTAGCGCATGACCTTTGCGACAGAGCGCAAGGAAGGCGGTGATGTCGGCGGCTTTGACGTTGGGGAAACCTTTCCAAAACGCCTCGGTGAGGAAGGGAATGGGACGCGCCGAATTGGAGATGGTCTCCACAAAGAGCGGGGCGCTGGGGCATAGCTGCATGTAGAGATCTACATAGGCCGGCACGTCCAACAGGCCTTCGCCGATGGCGGTCCACTGGAAGGTTGCCCCTTCGGGCGACTCCCAGACCATGGAGTCACGCACGCTGCTACAGAGCACATGTTTGCCAAGTTTTTCGAGGTGCTGCACGGGGTCTTCCATGGACCACAGCGCATTGCCAGGGTCCAGCATCGCGCCACAAATGTCAGCGCCGGTGGCTTCAATGACGGCGAGCACTTCATCGCTCCGCGTGTCGCCTGCGTGATTTTCAAAAGCGAACTTGATGCCCGCATCCTGCGCTCGATTCCGCACTGCTTTCATGGTGGCCACAGCCTCCTCCATGCGAGCCTCGATTCCGCCCAGCGTGTAGCGATCTTCGATGCTGCCGATTTTCACATTCACCGTGGGTGATCCCAGCGCGACTGCCACTTGGACAGCCTTGGTGAGTGCCTGCTCGGGTGTACCAAAGGTCTCTTTGAAAGCTGGCGAGCCTTTACTGATGCCGCCCGCACCGATACGAATCCGCACGCCTTTGCTATCGGCCAATGCCTTCACTTTCGCTAGATGTGCGTCCTCCAAACTCTCGAAGTAATGCAGACCATTGAGCAACACGGCATCGAGCTTTTGCTCGCCCGCATATTCGATCAGCGGCAGCGCAGACCACTTCATGCCACGCACGGAATGTGCATCGAGACCAAGCATGATCTTAGGCGCAGCTGCTCCATGCACGAAGCGCGGAAGACCGAGAGTGGCAATAGCAGCCAAAGAGATATTTTTCAGTACTGTTCGGCGGGGAATGGAGGCGTTGTTCATGGGTAAATACTGGAAAGGATAAAATTTGAGCGTCACCACTTTGGACGCAAGGGTGCTTGGTCATCTATCCTTGATTGCAAAGGAATCGATGACCAAGCCGCGTGCCTTTTATTGAACGGTTAATAAGAGCGACTTTAGCTATTCACTGGGAACAGTTTCATTGGGCCGTGACGTTGTTGGTCACGGCAGACTGGGGCGATTTATTGCCGTTGATATCTATGGCGATCACTTTGTAGGTATAGGTTATTCCCGTCGATACTGTGGTATCCGTGTAAAAGGGCGCTTCGGCAGTGATGGTTAGAGCCGTGAAGATGGTCTCGATCTGCCTCTTACGCAGCACCTCGTACCTGACGACGTCCCAGTCCTGGCTGGGGAACCATCCGACTTGCACACCACCCGTGACATTTTTTGCCCAGATTTTCTGTGGTACCTCTGGTGGGGCCAAGTCCGTGGAGCCCAGGCCAGCGGGTAGTTGCAGGCTATTGGATTTCACGGATTCATTCTCCGTTCCATCTACGGATTTCACGGCATTCACGGCAGTGACGTCGTATTGATAGTTGGCTCCCTCGGCAAAAGCATAGTCATTGAACCAATTATAGGGATTGTCCACGAGGCCTGTGTTGATCTTGCGTCTCGTCGTAACGAGCGCGTCAGGAATATCCGTGCGATAGATGTTGTAGCCTAGAATGTTTCCAGCTGGGGGATTCCATCTAATGCGGACGGATTCTCGATGAGAGTTTCGTGTCACATCTTCGGTGTTGTCCTCGTAGTTTCCCAGAACTACTTGGGCCAGCGTAGGCGCATTAGGACGAGTAGGCATCTCCACAACAGCGTTATCAGCGATAATCTGAATGTTATCGATGTAAACCACACCGCTGCCAGCTCCGCCGCTGCGGCTCCAAGACACCACCACCTGGTTGATGCTGGTGGCACGCTCGTTGCTGGTGGCACCCAGGGGCACATTCAGGAAGCTTTCGTAGCTCTGGAACTTTTGACCATACAAAGCGCCGTCAAGATCGCGTTCAACTGTGTCAAACAGTGTAGCCGAGTTGTTAAACCGGACCTGCATCTTGAACTTCACAGATCCAGGGCTCTCGCCGTCGTCGTCTTTGAACGCAGTACGTGCTCTGAGCTTCAGTCTGTTGGTGCCGCCAGGCAGGATAATGGTAGCGTTTCTTGTGCCTGTGCGCACCGAGGGAGCCGTGAGGGAGCCAGCCGTGAGGGAGCGTTGCGCGACCTTTGCCCCACCACCACCGCGCGGTTTGAACGTTTCTATATTTTTGTAATTGGCGTCTTTGATATTTGTGAGAGTAGTGATCAATTCAAAGTCGGATGTACCCACCTCGAAGTTCTGCGAGTAGAGTGTATTACTTGCGGTCATGTTGAGACCATTCCAAGAATTATCTGACCAGACATGTTTACACCATGCGTGGAGATCCTGGAGCAGCATGATATCGATTCCTTCTTTTGGTAGCAACGGCAGCAGGCGAAACATCAGATCCGCATAGACCTCGCCGGGATGCTCAAAAAACTTAGAATCACCTCCACCCCAATTTATTGGCGTATACTCCTTATATTCTAAATGATGACGCTCATCAGGATTAAGCACCCCGTTAACCAACTTGCGGCGCGGGACCTTAACCGTATCATTCAGGTCCATGGATTCCATGACATCGAGGTACTCGTAGAGAAACTGTTCGTAGGTCTTCCGCCAGAGATCCGGTTCGGCTTCATTGAGTGCGCCTTTGAAGAGTGAGCGGTCACGGAACTGATCAGAATAAAGTTTCCAGGGGGTAAGAAAGCGCGGGGAGAAGCCATCGACGTCCACGCCCATTCCGTTGTCACGGGATTGATACATTTTGATCTGGGTGATGAGATTTTGAATCCCATACTGGATACCAGAGCGCTCGCTGGCTTCCTGCAGGTGTATCAACTGATAGTCCCAGTCGATTGGCATATTATCATTCGCTCTCATGCGGGAGCCGGAGTTCAGGCAGAGGGCGAGGTGATACCACTGGTTACTTTCCATTTTTCCAAGCCAATCAGGTTGGCCCACGAAGTGACTCCAGTTGTTTGAAATGATGTGTGGTGCTAGGGTGAAAACGCTGCTGAGTTTGACGTTTCCTGGCATTAATAAGGAGTCGGGAGTGAACTTTGGGTGCCCTTTTGTCGTCCGCATCACATTGATATTGTCGCTCTTTCCTTCAATGTCGTAGGCGCGCACATTTTCCATGATCTTGATCACCATCCAATGAGAAAGACCCTTGATCGCGTCCTCACGGGTTAAACCAGGGGCTCTTTGTTTAGACTTCGTAGTCTCGTTGTTCTCGTAGTCTGCATCCACCAACCGAAACTGGCCGTACCAGTTTTCCAGCCCCTTGTTGAACGCGTCGAAGGTCGAGATCAAATTGCCTTGTAGAGCCAGGTTGTCCACCGCGCCGGGCGCGCTCAATGCAGTCTTCAGATTGCCTAGAAGCGTATTCGGGGTATTATCAGATAGCCAGATATCCTCGGGTGCATAATGTGGTAGCCAGGCATTCCAGTCGGGAAACTGGTAGGGCACCGAAATCTGGCGCACACTGAAGTTGCCATTGTGATCGATCACCTTGGCAATCTCATCCGCCGATGTTCCCTTGGGGAAGACTTGCTTGAGCACCACACTGTTGTCGCTAATCACATTTTTCAAACCGGCTCCCGCCATCCAGTTCCGCACTTTTCTTGCCTTGTCGGTGACAGTGTCATCCGGTAGTGGATCAAGATCTGGCCCTGGCTGGAACGGCGGATTCCACGGGCGGCCTGGATTGGGTTTATTTCTAGATCTGATGTAAGCGGCTATGTGTCGGCCTTGTAGATCAGAAAGGCCGTGGAAGCGCGCGCGTGTAATGATTGATTCATTGGAGAAATTGAAATATTTTAGGTCGCTGCCGTCTTGGAAATGGCAAGAGGCACACTTGGCTTTCATAAAGACCGTCTCTCTTGGATTCTCTTTAAGATTTGCAGTCTGCCAAAGGTT
>JAPLUM010000732.1 GCA_026397605.1 Verrucomicrobiota bacterium
GCCGGGGTTCAAGTAGAGACGTGCTTCTTTACCGGGAAAGCCGAGGATGAGGATGTCGTTCTTTTGATCGGCATTGAAGTCGTGGATGTAGGCAAAGAAGTTGTCGGAGTAGCCATTGATGCTGAAGATCTTCGGCTCGTAGTAGGCGTGCTTCGTTTCAAACTTCGGGCCCTCCCACCAGAATGGACCGGAGACCACATCGGCCTTGCCATCGCCATTGATGTCGCCGATTACAGCGCCTTCGGAATAAAAGTCACCATGTAGCTGCTGACGCTTCCAAGTGATCTGATCGGCCGCGTATGCCGGAATCACGCAGAGGCAGAGAAGTAGGTGAATGGTTTTCATGGTTTGTTGATACTAACGCTACCAAACATGGATGTATTCAGACAAGGATTGGTTTGAATCGGACAGATGACAAACGTAAGAACATGGGGCTTCAATGTTATCTGGCACCCCGTTCATGCTTCCTTCTATCAATACACTTAAACTACCTGACACTTGGCAGCATCAAGGAGTGACCTTCTTGCGCGGCGGATCAGACGTGGTTGTCAGTGCACCGACCGGAGCCGGAAAAACTTACATCTTTGAGCTCCTTCATCAGTCTAGATCTCTGCAGGGACAGGCCGTTTACACTGTGCCGACGAGGGCGCTAGCCAATGATAAATACGCCGAGTGGAAAGAAGCCAAGTGGGATGTAGGCATCGCCACAGGCGACGTTTCTGAAAATGTGGGTGCGCCCGTTCTTGTCGCTACCCTAGAGACGCAGCTCGAGCGACTGGTGCGCGGCGAAGGACCGACTTTATTGGTGATCGATGAGTATCAAATGATCGCCGATGCAGCTCGCGGCAGTCATTATGAGGCAGCCATTGCACTGGCTCCCCAGGAAACTCGGTTGCTTCTGCTGAGTGGTTCCGTGGCCAATCCGGAAGACATCGTCGCATGGCTACGCCGCCTGGGCCGGAAAGCTGAAGTGGTGATTACCAAAGAGCGTCCTGTTCCGTTAGAAGAAGCACCCTTTGAAGCCTTGCCCCAGCGCATGGCACGTAGCCTTGAGCATTATTGGCCAAAGTTTGCTGCGGCGGTGATGTTAGCAGACATGGCCCCATTGCTGATTTTTTCGCCACGTAGAAAAGAGGCCGAATCCATCGCACGCAGGCTTGCGGCGGATCTGCCTGCGGGAGATTCTCTGAGTCTGACGGCTGAGCAAAAAGCTGTCTGTGGCAAAGATCTAACCAACTTATTGGAAAAGCGCGTGGCCTTCCATCACAGCGGCCTCTCCTACGCTGCGCGTGCGGGCGTGATCGAGCCTCTGGCCAAGGCAGGTCAGTTGCGCGTGATCGCAGCCACGATGGGCTTGGCTGCAGGGATCAATTTTTCTGTGCGCAGCGTCCATGTGGCAGCGACGACGTATCACGATGGAAAAGCAGAGCACAAGCTATCCCCTGATGAACTGCTGCAAATGTATGGTCGTGCAGGCAGACGCGGGCTGGATGAGCGCGGCTATGTGATCACCTCACGGCAAAGTCCGACGCTGATGGATGCACGGGCAGCTCGATTACACCGGAGCAGCCTGTTAGCTTGGCCCATTTTTCTGCGTGTAATGAAGTACGCTGCACAAACAGGACAAAATGCGTTTCGTGCCGCAGAGAATTTTGCGCAGAGATTGTATGCCAAGGAGCCGCCTTTACTTGGGTTGGAGGCTCATGTTCCCGAAGGTTATTCAACCAGCGGACCCCAGGAAGCAAAAGCCTTGTTCGGACTCGAAGCGACAGAGAAGCAGATCCTAAACTCCATAGGCGAATGGGAACGTCGGATGAATGAGCCGATGCTATACCTACCATTGCGAGAAGCTTGGCTGGTTGGCGCTGATAAAACGGGGACCGCGCTTAGCATTCCCAGTTTTGTGGCTAAATTAGCTCATGGCATCGGTCGTGTCGGTAAAACGGATGCGGCTAGTTATGGGGTCGAGATTCCTCTGGGCAGTGTCATCGCAGATAGTCAGCCACTGTTGATCCGGCCCACCAAAGCACTTCGCCGGTTGCTCAAGCTCGCACGACAGCAAGAGACGATTCCCGTTGAGGAAATCGAAGTGCTGTATGCGACGGAGCTCAGCACGGCTCTGCATCAAGGTTACGAAGCTCATTGGGCACCAGGGAGTCGTGGGCTTCCTGAGTTAAGTCGAACGATCGCGAAAGAAGGCTTGGTCTTTGCTTTGTTTGACCTCGGCGTCGTGGAGGTTCCTGTGTATCGAGATTCACATGCCGTGCCGATTTATCAGCCTGTGGAGCGCACTCGCGTGGTGAAAAACGACACCGGTGTCCATGATCAGGGCATCACACTGACCATGACGGATCGCCAACCACGACCCGGTTCTCCGATTCATGCATGGAGATCGCTCGGGCTCATCGATGAAGATGGCGCGCCGACACGGAGGGGAGAAATTTTTTCCTTTTTTCAGGATGGCGAAGGGTTAGCAATCGCCGCTGCCTTGGAGGATGACGGCTATCATGTGGATGAGATGATCCCGCATTTGGCCAATCTGCGCGCTGGTGTTAAGTTTGATTTACCACTGGCCTGTGGCTCGGAAAAGCTCGGCTCTATTTGCCGGAACACCTACGGCTTCATTAATCACCATGGCTATCTCGAAAGTGGTCTGCCGGTGGATTACGGTGAGGGAGCTGCGGAGTTGCTGGACGCTTTATTGCACCCCGAAAAAACCGAATCACGCGAGATGCGCCATGACATCGCCGAGGGAGATATTTCCAGAGCGTATGTGGAATGGCTGAGCTTGCTCCGTCACATCACCCATGCACCAGCGCATCCGTGGAAGCGCTGGACAGATCTGCAGGAGGAAACCAAGCGGGTGCTCAAAAAGCATGACAAAACCATGCGCCATCTTTTTTACTTGGACCTACCGGCCCTCACCAATAAACAACGCCATGGCAAGCCCCGTCATTATCTCATGGCAAAAGGCTGACGTTTTTGTCACAAAGGCAAGGCCGTGATTGACAGAGCTGCCTTTCTCCCGCTAGAAAGTAAACTCGCAACCCCATCAATGAATCTCCCCAACAAGCTCACTGTTTCCCGCCTGATCCTGACAGGTGTGTTTGTGGCATGTTTTTACATCCCATGGTCGCAGTCGATGACGGCAGCCTTGCTTATCTTTTCAGCAGCCTCCATCACGGACTATCTCGATGGAAAGATCGCGCGCTCCAGAAATCTGGTGACTAATTTTGGCAAGCTCTTTGATCCATTGGCAGATAAGGTACTCATTGCCGCCGCCTTTATTTTGCTTGTGGAGCGCACGGAAATGAAGGCCTGGATAGCTATCTCGATTCTCGCCCGCGAGTTCTTTGTAACAGGCATTCGCCTGATAGCTGCCAATCAAGGGTCCGTTCTTGCGGCAGAGAGCCTAGGCAAGCATAAGATGATTTGGCAGATCGTCACGGTCTTGTACTTCCTTCTTCGTGCGGCGTCAGCCGAGGTGTTGTTCAGTCCACTGAGGCCTTTGTTGGCCCCTTCGGTGACTCATGATTGGATTGGTTACTGCCTTGTAGGCTTTACCACCATCCTCACACTGGTTTCTGGCTTTAGCTATTTTTGGAAGAACAAGCATCTCTTCAACGATGCCTGATCGGGATAGGTCATCTTGCTAAGACTGGCCAAACCAAATTTGCCGGATCAAAGGGCTCATTATTTTATTCGGTCTCAGGCGATGATTTGCTTGCCTTAGAGTTCAGATTCCCGTTTGATCATGCCTCACCATGAAAAAATACATCGTCGAACTCATCGGTACTATGTTTTTGGTTTTCGCTGTCGGCAACGCAGTGATTAGCAATAACCCACTCGCCCCTATCGCCATCGGTCTCATGCTGATGGTCATGATCTTCGCCGGAGGTCATATCTCTGGAGCTCATTTTAATCCTGCTGTCACTATCGGTGTCTGGCTTCGTGGGAAGTGTGATAAGAAAGATGTGATCCCATACATTCTCTGTCAGATCGTGGGCGCTGTGATCGCTTCATTGGTCGTCAAGACCCTTCGTGGATCAGGCACAGGTGGTGCTGAGTTTGATCTGACCAAAGTGATCATCGCTGAGTTATTCGGCACCTTTGCTCTTGTTTGGGTTGTCTTGAATGCGGCAACAGCTAAGGGCACTTCAGGCAATAGCTTCTACGGAGCTGCCATTGGGATGACCGTCACCGCAGGTGCCTTTGCCGTGGGTGATATCTCAGGTGCTGTCTTTAATCCTGCCGTCGCTGTTGGCGCAGTGGCCATGAAGCTCATCCAGGTGAAGTTCCTCTGGGTCTATCTCGTGGTCGGACCTGTGGCGGCATTCATCGCTGCCAAACTTTTCAAAAGCACCGCAGAAGACTGATTTTTCACGCCTTTTCTCCTCAAATTTCACTGGCTGTCTGGGCTCGCCTCAGACAGCTTTTTTATTGGGCATTTAAATCCACATAAAATGCCAAAATGGCTTATATGATAATCCGGTTGATGTTCATAAAAGTCATATTGGCACTATTTGAGCTTGAGTGGGTTCGATGAAATTACGTGTTAAGCAATTCGTTTTCAATGCTCTAATGTTGGATTTTCAAGGTTGGCATTCTCTGTGCATCAGAGTTGGTAAGGTCAATCACTGACCCAAACCAAACATCCAATAAACCTACTGAAATGAAAATCGCCCGTTGCACTCCTGCATTCCAATTTGGCCGGACCCCTGACTTCGGCCCCAGGTTGCGTCATCCCCTAGCTGGCTTCCCAGCCATGGCACAACTTTTTGAAGACTTCTTGCCTGCGACCAATTCCAGCAACCTAGTCACTGACCTCCATGAAGACACAGATCATTTCCACGCTCGTTTTGAGCTTCCTGGCGTCAAGAAGGACGCTGTGAAGATCGAGCTGCATGAACGTGTTCTCACAGTGACGGCTGAGCGAGTGGTCAAAGCCGGTGAAAAGGAATTGTCTCGCACTTTCACTCGATCCTTAGCGCTGCCGGAAATCGTCCAAGAGGACGGCATCACAGCAAAGCTTGAGGACGGGATTCTCTCGGTCACTTTGCCCAAGCAAGAGAGCCGCAAGCCAAAGGTCATCTCGGTAAACTAAACCATTCTACTCAAGCTCATCTAAACCTCTATGAACACAACCTGCACTGCCAATAGCTGCGCACCCTTCGTGGGCGTGACTGAAAGTCTCCGTAAACCTCGCTACTCCGTGGCGAATGATAACGAGGCTTTTGAAATCGAAGTCGAGCTCCCAGGTGTCTCGAAGTCGGGTCTTTCCATTGATCTCGAGGATGACATCCTCTCGGTCCGTGGCCAGCTCTCTGCTCGGCTACCCGATAGCTGGAAACCACTGCATTGTGAGCTTTCAACGTTGGATTACCAACTCCGGCTGCGTGTCACGACGCCTGTGGATGCTGAGAAAATCGAGGCAAAGCTGGAAGAAGGCATCTTGAAGGTGACTCTCCCGCTGAAAGCCGCAGCTCAGGCTCGACGCATCGAAGTCGCTTAACCCAAACAAGAATGATGTGATCAGCGAAAGCTGACCCCTGCGCTCAGGGCGCACTGGCAGACCAGTGCGCCTTTTGGCGTTTTGGCCAGTCGATCAGAGATAAAATTCTCAGGCTTGAGGCATAGACAATCCCGCCACGTTTGGCCTGCGCGCAAGAGGTCGAGGCAGATTGCCGTTATAGGCTGCCCGACTGCAACGATCCTCTGGGCTTTCCCAGTTGATCCGACCCGATTCCTATCATGAAACTCACCTTGCGCACATTCCTTGGCTTATCCCTCTTCGCATCATCGCTCCAAGCGGCTGCTCCCAAGAAGGAAGAGACGATTGATCCGTCCAAGCCAGTCTCCTTTTACAAACACATCCGCCCGATCTTGCAGGCGAATTGCACAGGCTGTCATCAGCCAGCCAAGGCCAAGGGCGACTACATCATGACGGACTTCACCAAGCTGATCGCTGGTGGTGAAGAAGGACATGCCATTGTCCCAGGTAAGCCGGATGAATCCAATTTGCTCAAGGTTTCCACGCCGAACGCTGAAGGAAAAATCGAGATGCCGCCAAAGGGCGATCCTTTGCATGAGACCCAACTAGCACTGATCAAGCGCTGGGTCAGTGAAGGCGCCAAGGATGACACGCCCGCGTCTGCCAAAGCGCACTATGACATGGAGCATCCACCGGTTTATGTCACAGCACCAGCAGTGACCTCTCTGGAGTACTCTCCGGATGGCAAAAGCATTGCCGTGGCAGGCTACCATGAAGTGCTTGTGCATCAGGCTGATGGCAGCGGCATCACGGCACGTCTCGTCGGCTTGGCTGAGCGCATACAGAAGCTAGCTTGGTCACCCGATGGTC
>JAPLUM010000608.1 GCA_026397605.1 Verrucomicrobiota bacterium
TCAAAAGCACATCTTCCCCGGCTCACTCCTACTAAGTATGGGCCGCATCAATGAGTCCATGAACAAAACCGGCGACATGTTCCTGCATGGCATGGAGGATCTAGGCGCGAGTTACGTCAAGACCCTTGGCCACTGGCATGACCGCTTCAATGCCAAGCTTGATGAAGTCAAAGCACAGGGCTTCGACGACCGCTTCATCCGCAAGTGGAACTTCTACCTTCAATACTGCGAGGCCGCTTTTGCTACACGGAACATCAGCGTCTTTCAGGCCGTCTATACCCGGCCAAATAACACGGCTCTGGCAGCTCATTAATTCATACTGTCGTGATCCTGTCCCTGCGCATCTTTTTCGTCATCGTCTTGGTCTCCATGCTCTGCGTGACCATCTGGGCCAGCAAGCAGGTGCCGATCTGGCAGCTGCCTTATGAGACATGGACGCATCCCTGGTTCATCGCGACGCTCTTTGATGCTTACTGGGGCTTTCTCACCTTCTACTGCTGGCTTGTTTACAAAGAAGTGTCTTGGGTCGCTAGGATCAGCTGGCTGGTGGCTATTCTGCTTTTGGGAAACATTGCCATGGCTATCTATGCGCTGATTCAACTCTTCCGTGTGCCTTTGAGCGCCAAGATCGAAGAGGTGCTGCTGCGGAGGAAAGTGCCATGATTGAGCCTAAGGCATCCCTCTGGCAGCGGTGGATCATTCAACCGATTCTCAAGCAACTCACTCAGGGCGTGTCTCCCACCAAAATTGCTCAGGCCATCTCTTATGGCATCACCTTGGGCGTCTTTCCCATCCTGGGTTCAAACACCCTGCTGACCCTTCTCGTGGGTGTACCTTTGCAGCTGAATCAACCGATCTTACAAGTTTTCAAAACGCTGACTTATCCGGTGCAATGGGTCATGCTACTAGGCTTCTACCGTGCTGGAGAATGGCTCTTCAACGCACCGCATGTCAGCATTCACATCCCAACGATGATTAAGCGCTTCTTTGCGGAGCCTGGGCCGTTTTTTAAAGACTACGGCATGACCGCCCTCTACGGAATCACAGTCTGGTGCTTGCTGGCTCCTATCGCCGGGTGGCTGATTTATTTGATCACCAAGTATCTGGTCGAAAAACTGGCCTCTCTTCGAAACCAACGTGCCCCTCTTGCCTCTCCATGATCATCGCCGCCGTTATCCTCGTCGTTCTTTTTTTGGCCACCTGGTGGCTCAGTGTAAAGCTGGATAACTACTCCTTTGTCGATGTCACGTGGTCCTTAGCCTTCACGCCTGTAGCTATTTGGTTAGCCTTTACTGGAGTAGGCTGGCCCACAAGGCGTTATGCAATTGCTGCCTTAGTTTCAGCCTGGAGCCTGCGTCTTGGCATCCATCTCTGGCGTCGAGTCGCAAGCCATCATCCCAAGGAAGATGTGCGCTATGCGGTGCTCAGAGAAAAATGGCAGGCCAATCCACCACGTGCCTTTTTTTGGTTCTTTCAGGCTCAGTCGGTGCTCGTTTGGCTGCTCATGCTGCCCGTTTATCTGATCACTCAGCAGACCAGCACCACAGTTCACCCCATGGAATGGCTTGGCCTCAGTGTTTGGGCGCTGGCACTCATCGGTGAAGGTATCGCCGATGCCCAGCTCGCCCATTTTAAGCAGACGAATACGGATCCCCTCGGTATCTGCAAAGTCGGCCTCTGGCGTTACAGTCGGCATCCCAATTACTTCTTCCAGAGCCTGCTCTGGTGGGGACTCTTTCTCATGGCCCTGCCTGCGACCTGGGGTTGGACCGCGATCATTGCCCCACTGGCCATGCTGCATTTTTTGCTCAACGTCACCGGCATCCCCCTCACTGAAAAACTCTCCCTGCAAAAGCGTGGCGATGCCTTCCGCGACTATCAACGCACCACCAGCGCCTTCGTCCCCTGGTTCCCGAAAGCACCCCGCGACTGAATGACCTCTAGCCGGCAAAATCGTTAGCCTAGTTTCTGTGGCAACGATTGATTTGTACTGGCGCTAGAAAGAGCTATTTTCATGCGTTTTTATCTTTCCCTTTGAACGCTCGGCGTATCAAGGGCACAGAGATACCCCCGCCCATGTTAGAGAAGACAATCAGGCTCGAATACGCCCACCGCATCCTTTTTACCCGAGAGGTCTTCGCGCCTGCAAATACGACGATCCGCGATCTGCTGCTTCTGGACCAGCCCAATAAGGTGCCGCGTGTCTTGATCTTTGCAGATGATCAGGTGATGGCGGCTAACCCTCAACTGAGCTCAGACATCCGCACCTATGCTCGCGCTCATGCGGAGGTGCTGGATCTGGCTGGTGAGGTGGTGGTGTTGCCAGGTGGGGAGCCTTGTAAAAATGATTTCTCTCTCGTGCAGCAGTGCTGGCAGGCGATCAATGACGCTATGCTAGATCGTCACAGCTATGTCTTCGTCATCGGCGGTGGCGCAGCGCTGGATCTGGTGTGCTTTGCAGCCTCCACCGCGCATCGCGGTATCCGTCATGTGAGATTTCCGACGACGACGCTGAGTCAGGGAGATGGCGGCGTAGGCGTGAAGAATGGGGTGAACTTTTTTGGCAAGAAGAACTGGGTCGGCAGCTTTGCCGTGCCTTTTGCGGTGGTGAACGATTTTGCTTTCCTGGAAAGCCTGCCCGAACGCGGACGTCGCAATGGTATCATCGAGGCGATCAAGGTGGCTTTGATTCGTGATAAAGCTTTCTTTGAGGAAATGGAATGCATGGCGGATGCCCTGGCGCAGCTAGAGCAGTCAACTCTGGAGCGAGTGGTGCAGCGCAGTGCTGAACTGCATGTGGAGCACATCGCGACGGGAGGCGACCCCTTTGAGCTAGGTAGTGCTCGCCCTCTCGACTTTGGTCACTGGGCAGCTCATAAGCTAGAGCAGATCACACATTTTCAGGTCACTCACGGCGAGGCGGTAGCCATTGGCATGGCTGTGGATCTGATCTATTCGGTGAAAAAAGGCATCCTGGATTCACCCACCGCAGAACGCGTGCTGACACTCATTGAGCGGATTGGTTTTGAGACTTATCACCCCGACCTTTTAGCCACCGGCAAAAGTGGGGAGCCAGTGATTCTTGAAGGCTTGGAGGAATTCCGCGAGCATCTGGGTGGTGAACTGACGGTGACTCTGGTGCCAAGAATCGGCGAAAAGCTGGAAGTGCATGAAATGGAGCGTGAGCTGATCCTCTCGGCGCTAGAGGTGCTCTCTGAGCGCAGAGGCGTGCTGGCTTAATCGACTACACGCCAGCGCTTGGCTTTAAATTCATGACGCGGCAGACTGCCGGACTCGACGAGCCTTACGGGGATGCGTAGAGAGAAGGTGTCTCGTAGCTTGGCCTCTAGCTTTTTCAGCAAGCTTTTCGCGACGTTCCCGGGGACTTCGATCAGAAGATCGATCTCATGCATGGCATCAATTTTTCGCTGCTCGACCATGAATTCGACGACCTCAGGGAATTGGCGCACGATGGACTCGATCGCACTGGGATAGACATTCACGCCACGTAGGACGACCATATCATCCACCCGACCGATGACGCCACCCTCTAAAGTAAGCCGTCCATCGACAAGGCTCTTTTTGACCCAATCCCCAGTCCGATAACGGATCAGAGGACAGGAAGAGCGCTCCAAGTTAGTCAGCACCAACTCGCCTTGTCCACCTTCGGCCACTTCCTCGCCTGTATCGGGATCGATCACTTCGGCAAAATAGGCTTCTTCGATGACGATGAGATGGCCGGGCATGGCGGTGAGTTCATAACTCACAGGTCCTACTTCTGTCATGCCGTGATGATCATAAACGCGGGCGTCCCATAGTTTTTCAATCCTCGCCCGCACTTCAGGGATGCTACCACCGGGTTCTCCTGCGACGATGATTTTATTCACGCGCAAAGACAGGCGCTCCACACCACTCGACTCACCGATGAGCTCTCCGAGACGAAGCGCGTAAGTCGGCGTACAGCAAAGTGTGGTAGCGCCGTAACGTGCCATCATTTCCAGCCTGGCCTGACTGGAAAGCCCACCACCGGGGATAGCTAAAAAGTCACGTGTGGCCGCTTCATACGCTGTCCAGAACCCTAAAAAAGGCCCAAATGAGAAGGCGAAGAAAATGCGGTCCTTTCCTTTGACCAAGTCCGCCCCGTCATAAACACGCCGCCAACAGGCGAGCATTGCCTCCCAACTTTCCGCTGTATCTGCCCAAGCCATAGGCTGGCCGCTACTGGTGCCGCTGGTCTGACAAAAGCGCGTGTATTCGGTCAGTGCCTTGGTCAGATTTGAGCCAAAGGGCGGAAAGGCCAGATGATCGGCCAAAATTTCGGCCTTAGTCGTGAAGGGGACTTTCTGGAGAAACTCCTCCATGCGATTAACGGATGAAGGCCGAATACCAGCGTCGCGGAACTTTTGGCCATAGAAACCCTGCGAGGTCAAAAGGCTAGCCACCATGGCACGCAGCCTCTGCCACTGGTTAGAGCGCAGACTGGCGCGGTCGATCATGGTTATCGGAGATGCCACGCAGAAGCCATGGCGAGAGTCCATCATCGGTCAAGACAGGAACATTAGATGACAGATCCAGACACAGTGACTGGGGCCTCAGCGGCCGCACTCGGCGCCGAACCGAGATCTGCCATGACAGGTGCCAAAATCTCTGCCTGCCAGGACATTAAATGCGTCAGACCATCCGGCTCAGCCACCACCTGCTCCAGGGTGCTACGTGAACCAAGAAGACTGCCTTCAATCTCTAAAGTGACCGCAATCTGATCACGATGGCCGCAGAGACGATCAACAGCGTCTCTCTGGGCATCGGTCATGCGGCTCTTGACTTTCTTTTGCCGCTGAGGCCATGCGGATTGGCCCTGACGGAAGACATCTGCAATGAGATCATGAAACTCCTTTTTCCAGCGCGGACGCCAGCCTCCAGGAGGCTCCATCACACCACCAGCTTCGAAGGTCTCAGCATAGGCTACCATCTGCTTATTCGACATGATACGATAACAAGGCATATCACGTTCTTGAGCGATACCTTCCCGCCATTCCCACATGGCTTTCAGGATGGCTAACCCTTTTGAATGAAGGCGTCCACTACCCTGAACACGCCAGGGATCTTCCCTTGGCGCAAGGCTGCGCGCGGCTACATCTGCCTGAAGTTCTTTGCAGCTCTCCTCAAACCAAGTGTGACGACCTTTTTCTCGGAGAATGGCCACAAAATGATCAGCGATCTTCAAAAGATAACGCACATCATCCACCGCATAAGACAGCATATGATCAGGAAGCGGACGACGGCTCCAATCGGCCTTTTGAGAAGCCTTTGACACAGTCACACCCAGTACATTTTGCAGCAAGGCAGCGAGACCAAATTGTCGGCTCCCAGTCAACCTTGCCGCGATCTGTGTATCACGAATGAGGCGGGGTTCCCATTGATACGTGCGCTTGAGCATGGTCAGATCATAGTCAGCTCCATGGAACCAAAGCTCGTAACGATCCAGCAACGCTAACAGACAGCTTACATCTGTGACCACCAAGGGATCAACAAGAGCAAACCGGCCACCACAGGCCACCTGAAGCAGGCAAAGCTTCTCATGATAATGATGCAGTGAATCGGCCTCCGTATCAAGGCAGACTCTCGTTTCACCGATGGCCTGCAAGTGCGCGTCGCTATCAGCGACCCAGCGCTCAAGATGATCCAGCGTGGAGATGAATTCAAAATCCCGCACCGCCGCAGCTGGTGTCGGTTGGGCCGAGGAGTCTTCGCTCATTTCAGACCAGTGAGAAGGATTTCCGCATTGTTGCTGGTGCGGTTAATGTTACGGATGAGAAGTTCGAGAGCCTCCACAGCAGGCACCTGGGCAAGCTGCTTGCGGATGACCATGACACGCTTGTATTCGTCTGGATGGTAGAGCAGGTCATCACGGCGCGTGCCTGATTTTAGCACGTGCAGAGCTGGGAAGATTCGGCGCTCACTGATCTCACGATCCAGAGTGGCTTCCATATTTCCCGTGCCTTTGAATTCTTCAAAAATGAGTTCATCCATCTTACTTTCCGTCTCGACGAGTGCCGAGGCAATGATGGTCAAGCTACCACCTTCCTCCACATTTCGGGCGGCACCAAAAAAGCGCTTTGGCTTCTCCATGGCTTTCGCATCCATACCGCCAGACATCGTGCGACCTTTGCCACCCGAGAGAGAATTGTAGCCACGAGCAAGTCGTGTCAGGGAATCCAATAGAATGACCACATCTTTGCCGGCCTCAACCAATCGGCAGGCACGCTCACGCACGAGTTCAGCAAGCTGGCTGTGACGCTTTGGACTCTCATCAAAGGTGCTGGCATAGATCTCGCAACCGGAGACCGACTCCTCAAAATCCGTCACCTCTTCAGGGCGCTCATCTAGAAGCAAAATGATCAGGCTGATTTCTTTATGATTTTGAACAATGGATTTGGCGATCTCTTTGAGCAGCACCGTCTTCCCAGATCGCGGTGACGCATTGATAAGGCCACGTTGACCTTTCCCCAGAGGAGCCACTAGGTCCATGATCCTTGCGGAAAGCGAACAGGGTTTTGCCGTTTCTAGAATGATCCGCTGATTCGGGAACATGGCCGTCAACTTATCAAAAGGCACCGGCGGCTGGTAGGTATCAATGGAGATACCATCCACCTCTAAAATCCGATCAATCGCCAAATATTTATCTTTGTCTTTTGGAGCTCTTGCATAACCCGTGATGCGGTTACCTGGACGCAGATTGAATTTACGCACCAAGAACAATGGAATAAAGACGTCCTCTGGCAGCGGAGCGAAGCTGTATTTTGGGTAACGAATCAAGCCAAAGTTATCACTGCCAATTTCAAGAATACCATCCACCAGAATCCGAGTGCGATGATCTCCCATCCATGACAGGAGGTCGTAGGTTAACTGGTGCTTGCTGCGGCTGGCATTGATGCGGTAACCGACGGTCTCAGCCAGCTTTTGCAGCTCAGCTAAGGACGAGTCATGCAGAGCGTTTAATGAGATCTCCACAGGGAACGGAGGCTCAGCTGTCGGCGGTGAGTGCTTCTCAGGGCTTGGGGCCTCAGCCTCGGGCGCTGCCGCATCATTAGAGGCCTCTGCAGAAGCTGCGGTCTCAGAAGCGGCTTCAGTAGCCGGAAGCGATTCAATAGGGGTCACCAGCGTTTCCGTGGTGGTTGGGATGATCGCCTCAGCGATCTCAGGATTTTCGGTTGGATTCATCGTGCCAAATCTGTCTTGTCAGCGTCAACAACTGGGCATCAAGCGCGGCTATGTCACCATCATTCCAAATGACCACATCCGCTCTTTCAACTTTGGCTTCGATGGGCCACTGAGACCTCAACATCTGCTCGATAATCGGCATTTCGAGATTTCGTCGTTCCATCAACCGCCTTACTTGCATCGTCTGGCTAGAAGCCACCACAATGATCAAGTCCGCTGTTACTGTGGCTCCAATCTCATAGTGCAGAGGCACCTCCGCAAGGAAAAGTTCTGTTCCCTTTATCTTAGCCTCAGACCGAGACCGCTCAAATTCACTCAAAACCTGGGGATGCAGGAGCTGCTCCAAGTCACTTTTGGCCTGAGAATCTGCAAAAATAAGCTCTCTCAACCAAGCCCGATCTGCCTTCTCTAGACCAGTTTCATCCTGAATCACCGCCTTAGGACCAAAAACTGTCTGTAGAGACTCAATCACCCCAGGTTGGTCCAGCAGTCGCTGAGCCACCTCATCAGCGGAAAAAAACTGCGCAAAAGCAGCGACATCGCGCTCAAAAGCACGCATGACACTGCTTTTGCCACAGGCAATTCCGCCGGTAATAATCCAAGATTTCATAAAACAAAAAGGGGCAGGAGAAGTGAATCCCCTGCCCCTTCTAAAGTTAGCTACAATCAGTTACCAAT
>JAPLUM010000612.1 GCA_026397605.1 Verrucomicrobiota bacterium
ATCCGGTCGCCCCATCCCGCCCGTGGGTGGACCCATCAGCGGACTATTCCATGTTTTATGACTCACTTAATCCCCATGGCCGTTGGCTGAATGTGGATGGCTACGGTTACGCTTTCAGCCCCCGCATCGGCTCCCGATCAGGTTGGCGCCCGTATGTGGACGGACGCTGGGTTTCCACCAACCAAGGCTGGGCTTGGGACAGCAATGAACCCTTTGGCTGGGCATGTTATCACTATGGCCGCTGGACCCGCATTTCCCGCCATGGCTGGGTTTGGATCCCAGGTCGCCAATGGGCACCGTCCTGGGTTTCCTGGCGCTACGGCAGTGACTCGGTTGGCTGGGCGCCCCTGCCGCCTGCGGTCGGTTATGGCAGCATCGGCCACGATTGTGATGCACGCTACGGCATAGCTCCTAGCCACTACACATTCATCCGTGCCACCAACTTCGGACGCTCCAGCTACGTGAATGTCAGTCTCTCCATCACTAACATCACCCAAATTTTCCATCAGACGATCAACGTCACCAACATCGTCCAGGTCCGCCAGCAGCAGAACAATCTCTTCATCCAACGCGGCGGCCCAGCTCTGGATTGGGTGGAGCAACGCTGCGGTCAGCGCATCGAACGCGCACCCATTCAGATCGTCAGCACCCTAGCGCGTCCGGTGGAACGCCGTCCTGGCAGCGATGATCATGGCTTTATCGCAGCTCCATTACCATCTGGCCGTGCAGACCGTCCTAATGCCTCACCTCGGGATGCTGAGCGTGTCTCTGCTCCCACCGTCGTCGATGCCTGGACTGAGGTGCCCGCTGATAAAAGAGATGAATTACGCAAAGCCATCACCGAGCAAGCCGCAGAAGCCCAGCCAAAACCTGTCCTTGCTGTCACTGACCCCATCATCGTCGCACCGGTGAGCAATGTTCCCACCTTGCCCGCCACCTCGACGCCACCCACCATTCCTACATCCAATGTTCCAGAGATCGCAGATCGCGGACCAGGTCGGGATCGTGGAAAAGGAGACGCACCTGTGATGCCACAGCTAGAGATCGCCCAAGAGGCCGCGAATAAAGCCGATCTCGCCCGACTCGAGGCAGAGCGGCAGATGAAAGAAGCTGAAGCCGAGCGCCAGAAGCAAGCCGCTGATCAAAAAGCCGCCGAAGTCGCCATGGCCGCCCAACAGGAGGAGCTGGCTAAGAAACAAGCCGAAGCAGTCGCGATGCAGGAACAACTGGCCGAACAAACCAAGAAAGATACCGCCATGCGTGAAAAGCAGGCCAGTGAGATGAGCCAAAAAGAAGCTGCTGCCCTCAAAGAAAAACAAGCCACTGAAATGGCTGCGCAGCAGGAGGAGCTAGCCAAGAAGCAGGCTGAGGCTGTAGCCATGCAGCAACAGATCGCCGAACAGGAAAAGAAAGCTCTGGCCATGCGTGAAGAGCAGGCCGCCATCATGAAGCAACAGGAAGCCGAAGCTGAAAAAGCCAAAGAACAAGCCGCCATGGCAGCCAAGCAGGAAGAGATGGCCCGCAAAGAAGCTGAAACCGCAGCTTTAGCCCAGCAGCAAGCTGCCATGCAGGCTCAAAAAGAAGCCGCCGCCATGCAGGCTGCGCAGCAACAAGCCGAAGAACGTAAAATGGCTGAAATCGAGGCGAACAAAGCCCGCGATGCCGCCATGGCCCAACAACAAGCCGGTCAAGAAGAGCAAGCCCGCCGCCAACAGGAAGCCGCAGCCATGAACGCTCAACGCGAAGCTGCCATGCAAGCTCAACAAGAAACTGCTGAACGCCAGCGCCAAGCAGCCATGGAAGCTCAACGCGAAGCTGCGATACAGGCCCAACAAGAAGCCGCCGAGCGTCAGCGCCAAGCCGCCATGGAAGCTCAACGCGAAGCTGCGATGCAGGCTCAACAAGACGCAGCTGAACGCCAGCGCCAAGCTGCCATGGAAGCTCAACGTGAAGCTGCGATGCAGGCTCAACGTGAGGCCCAACAGCGCGCTCAGCAGGAGGCCATGGAGAGGCAGCGCGAAGCCGCAATGGAAGCTCAACGTGAGGCCCAGCAGCGAGCTCAGCAGGAAGCCATGGAGCGTCAGCGTGAAGCCGCCATGCAAGCCCAGAGAGAAGCTCAGGAAGCTGCCCGCCGCGCCCAAGAAGAGGCCATGCGAGCCCAGCAGGAAGCCGCCCAGCGCGCAGCTGCTGAAGAGGCCGCACGCCGCGCCGCACAGCCACAACCTCCAGGACAATAAACGATTCACAAATCGCAACTCAGGCGCATTCCGCTGAGTTGTTCGATTACCAGCACAACTCAAATTATGCAAATCATGCGCACACTTCTTCTCCTGACCGCAGCAGCCCTGACCGCTTGCACTTCCAGTGAATCGGAAAGCGAAACAAGACCTACGGGCCGCAATGTCCTCGACGCCGCAGCGATCAAATCAGCCGCTTCGGGGCAGGTCAGCTTCACAGACCATGTGAAGCCCATACTGGAGGCAAAGTGTGCCATGTGTCACAATCAGACAGGACTCCCTGGCCGCCTCAGCTTTGCCAACCAAAAAGAAGCCGTCAAAACAGGAACGCTTGGAGTTTTCATCGTCCCTGGGCATCCAGAAAAAAGTCGGTTCCTCACACACCTAAAGAGCGCCCACTCTTCGATTAAAGCAATGCCACCCGTGGGCGAAACACTCACCTCCGAAGAGATCTCTCTTTTGAGCCGCTGGATCAGTCAAGGGGCTGCATGGCCTGCTGCAAAAGCTGGCACGCTCATCACTGAGGGTTGAAAACCCTCAACCACCATTGAATCGGCTATCGGACCTCAGAATCTCCGTGCTCGAAGTTGCCATCTCATCAGAGACAGCGAGAGTTCGCCGATTCCTTCTTTCTCTGTGCCTGCTTTTTTTCGCGCCTTTGCCTCTTTTCTCTGTGCCCTCAGCCTAGTTGCCTGCGCACCAGATAAACCGCGAGCAGACCTGATTTTCATTCAGAGTGCCGAGCCAGAGACCATTGACCCAGCCTTGGCGTCAGATCAGGTTTCCATGCGCATTGCGACATCACTCTTTGAAGGACTCTGCCGTGTCACTGCTGAAGGTAAACCTGAACCAGGCATGGCTGAGCGCTGGGACATTTCAGCGGATCATAAGACCTACACCTTTCACCTCCGACCGGGCACGGCCTGGAGTGATGGTTCAGCTATCACAGCCGAGGATTTTGTGAAATCCTGGCAGCGCGTTTTAACGCCTGAGACTGGTGCTGACTACGCCAATCTCATGTTCGTCATCCGAGGTGCCC
>JAPLUM010000004.1 GCA_026397605.1 Verrucomicrobiota bacterium
GTGCAGCAGATCATCGCCACCACGCACAATCCTTACCTCGTGGACGAGTTCCTGGATACACCCGAGGCTGTCGTGATCGTCGAGAAAAGCGAAGGACGCAGCACACTGGTGAACATGGATGATCGCCTGGCACGCTTCCTCGAAAAAGATGAGCCGCTGGAGTTACCGCTTGGGCAAATACTCTTCAGCGGCCTGGCCGATGCACCTCCGCCTGCTCGGTTGCCTGCCAGCAAATCCCCAACTTCCGTCTGACATGGCCTTGCTCTACCTCGTCACTGAAAGCGAACGCGATGCCGTGTTTTACAGGAAATGCGCCGAGCATCTCGCAGAGCGAACCATCTCTTGGTCCTCCGCTTTGAGGAACCGCAAAGGTGATGGTAGCGACGCGGTTAAAAAGCAGATGGGCTACGCCTTGCAGTCTGCCAAAGCCGCCGCAGGTGGCGAAGAGGAAGTCTGCTTCATCGCCGCCATCGACAATGACCGTACACCTCATCCCGAAAATGAGAAAAGCCTGCCACGCGACAAACTCTCAGACTTGGAGCGCACTCGTCCATCTCGCCTGAAATGGGTCGAGACTACCGCTACAAACATGCTCGGCGAAAACCGCTCCGCTTGGGGTTTGCTCGTCGCCCTGGCTGTTCCAGTGGAGATGATCGAGTCCTGGACTGTCAAAGCCATCGGCGGCGAGCAATCAGGAGGCCCAGAGCCCCACTTTTCCAGGCGAAATCAGGACAAGAGCCGGAAATACTACCATCCCATTGAGCCACCACCACAGTGGAAGGACTTGGAGCGGGGCTTGAGGGATCAAATCGAGAAATGGGACGACGAGAGCTTTTACGGTCACGTCGTCAGCGCGATCGCCAGCGACCCAGAACACCTGCGTGGCAAGTCCACGAGCTTCGTGCATTTTCACGATCAGCTTTTGGGCTGGTCTTCCTGCTGATGGACTGCGCCGACGAAGTTCACTTCATACCTGCCTTAACTTCAGCAAGCAGCGTTTTCAGTCCCTCGGCCACCTGGCCCCAGCCGATGGAGCGCGGACTGAATTCATTCAGAGGGCGGCCATCACGCGGCAGACCTTGGGGCACGCGGCGGGAGGAGTCCTTCATCTTTTTCAGCGGCGGGCTGGCAGCAAAGGTGTCCACCCAGGCGCATCGCTCTAAGATGATCGGCACCACCACGGCTTCGCCGTTCGCATGCCGCTCCAGTGCTGGGCGCAGCTCGTCTTGATTGATGTAGCCGCTGGCTAGAGACGCGGTGCTGGTGAGAAAGAGGATCACATCCGCCTCTGCCAGCTCGTGTTGGATTCGCTGATCCCAGTCCATGCCCGGTTGGATACGCCGGTCATGCCAGACTTTGTGAACGAGGCCATTGATCTTCAGCACTTCGAGATGCAGCTCCAGCGTCTTGCGGTGCCGCTCGTCTTGGTGGCTGTAGCTGATGAAGATGCGGGGTTTGACCTTGGATCGTCGGGGGCTTTTGATTCCTCCACGAGATTCTTCATACGCATCAGCGCCTTGCTGCCACAGTCGATCCGCAGAGCTTCGCTGTTCCTCAGGCAACC
>JAPLUM010000569.1 GCA_026397605.1 Verrucomicrobiota bacterium
ATGTGGAATGTCCTCCGCGGGATGCTGCCCATCGGCATCTATGGTTAGCTCTTGTGTAAAGCCAGCCTCCAGAGCTAATCGGGTACCGTGAAGCACCGCGGCACCTTTACCCCCATTTTTAACGAGTGTGATGATCCGTAAGCCTGCGTGATTTTGTAACAACGGCTCTAGCAGCGTCTCACTTGCGTCAGTGCTGCCGTCCATAACGACCCAGACCTCAGACCACTGAGCCAACACCTCCAGCACCGTGCGCGGCAGGATGCGCCCGGTATTGTAGCTGGGAATGAGAACCAATGTTTTCATGGGAGGGCGCGCAGAGTGGAAAGGAATCTTGATCTGTCCATCAAAGCTCTCACCTGATTCTTCTTCTTGCAGATGGTCGTTTGCCTCAGCAGCACATCCGCGTAGCCTCCTTACCCCCAATGCATTCATCTAGCCGCCATCCTTCACGCCGACCAAACTCGCCTGCCCCGATCACGTCCCTGGCTAAGATTGTGCAGGAATATGAGGACTGGAAGCGGCCCCAAAATGGCAAACCAAGCCGCGCCGCATTACGCGACTACTGGCGCGGTCAGGAGGCGACACATGGTACACGCCCTGATTACCAGATCTGGCGACACACCCAATGCCCAGATTCGCCCCCCGAAAAGCGACAAAACCTCGGACAGCTGATCCTGCGCGGGCTCCAGGCTAAGGATGCGCTCATCCTTTGGGCGACCTTATCTTTGATGCCAAGTCTGCTGATGAGTGAAGATGAATGCATTCGAGATGAAAAGGTCATGCGGGCGCTGGACGAAAAGCTCACCCTCACTCCCCTGCCCACTTCCCCGCTCTCCAGCGCACTCGTCCTCTGGCTCTGCCGTGCGGCTTTAGCAGGCAATCCAGTTGGCCTATTGCAGGATCTCCAGGCGCTTTTAGTGAATGCGCGTCCAGAGTGGAAATGTGGGCGCAGCGTTGACCTGAGTTTCCTCAAAGAAGAAGCCTGGCTACCCCTCACCCATAAAGCCAGCCTACGACTCATCGTGGCGGTTATGACCAAGCTGATTCATCTACTGACCCATGACCCAGCGCTGACTCAGTCACAGCTGGCGGAGATTTCACCCTGGGGCCTGAGCACCTGGCAGTTACTGCGCAACACCCGCCCACCACAAAGCGCCACACCCATCATCGAGCTGGAAGTGCTGCTCAATGCCGCAGCTACCATGCGCTGCGCGGGCCTGCTAGCCGAGTCTTCACGAATGACCTGTCTGGCGCTGCATTTACTGCCAGAGCGGGCACCTGACGCCTTCGTCCAGCGCTGCAAAGTAGCCGCCTGGAGTCTAGCTGAGGCAGGCTTGGCTATTCCCAAAGCTTTGTCTGTCTGTCTGGATGATCTCCCCTTCCCTGGCGAGCCCCCACAATCTGAAAAAGCCAAGGAAATCTCACGACTCTTCAGCGATGATGAGGATGTCTTTCAATCACGCTTAGCACGAGAAATTATCGAAGACCCAGACTGGCAGCGACTCAAGGCTGCCGGGGTCGTGCTCACGCACCCACTTGCGGCCCTGGCTTGGATTGGGAAAAAGGCGCAATCCTATGCGTTGAAAAAACAGCATGACCTTTTGCAAGCCGCCTCCCGTCTGGCGCTGCGTCATCAGTGCCTGGTCACGCTAGGGCGTATCCTGGCGGAGTGGCCTGAGTCCGCTGAAAAAATTATCTCCTATGCCAATGCCCTGCGCCAATCCCAACGCCGCATGCCTGTGTTGCGAGACTTTAATAGCTGGCAGACCTGCACCCAGAGTCTGCGCACTGCCTGGGGCAAGTTAGAGACGGATGCCATACGTGATGAAGAAACTCTGTTCACGCTGCATGAAACTCTGTTAGACCGGGATGTCACTCTTACCCGCTGCCTGCCTGCTGAATTGCGCATTTTAGCGCTACGTCACCTGCATGGCCGCCGATCCCCATCCCACCTGGTCCAGGCGCTGCAGGCAGACCCGCGCCAGCTGCAGCAGCTAGAGCACAAAAGCGCGATCGAGTTATGGTCGATCAGTGCCGAGTTACGTGAGCGCCCTGAGCTAAGCAAAAGCTTATGGATCAGCGTGATCCTGAAAGGTGACGCCACCTGCGGAAAATACAGCTGGATTGTCCAAGGCTCTGCTGGACGGCTGATGAAGCAAGGCCGCTTACGTCCTGCCGCAGCGGGTGAAAGCCCCGATCAGACGGTCTTGATTCAAGAGATCGCCGAAGCCGCAAAACAACTCAGCGCAGACTCCGAGTGGCTGCTTTTAGCCCTAGATAGCAGCCTGACGGATCTGCCCTGGCAGAGTCAATTCATTCAGGCGGGGCTGTCTGCACGCGCCAGCTTCATTCCCAGCTGGGAATGGGCCTTCCGCACTCTGCGGGAGACCGACACGGGTGCGGTCGCTTTTGAGGCGCTCGTGCCAGAAGCAACCACCGTACAGTTCGATGCCACGACCGTCACCGGCCCTCTTATCCAGGCCTGCCTCCTACTCCCAGGCCGTGACGGTGCAGATGCCAGCACGCGCTGGACAGTCTCAGGCAGAGCTGATGAACCAGAAAACACGCGTCGATCCATGAACATCGGCAGACATCCCATTATCTTTAGTGAGGTGCCCTTATCCTCAGTCACCTTTGATCAGGACCTGACCCGTCTCAGCCTTGCCCAAGCGAGCAGGCTCGTCCTGTCAGTCAGCCGTCCGCTGACGACGGCTGAACGTGAGGCCTTTGAATTTCAGACCTTTTCTCTGCCGCCAAACATTCCCCTTTCAGCCCGCCTCAAAGTGCTCACGCCTGACGTGTGGCAAATCCATGGGCTACCTTGGTGATCGTATCCCAAAAACCGAGTTTCAAGTTTCAGGTTTCACGTACCAAGTCATCTGAATCAGGACGCAAAAAAGGGCGGACTCGCGTCCGCCCTTTTGAAGGAGATTTCTGAGAAGTCCTATGCGAGGTCTTCACCCACGGCGTAACGCACGAAGCGGCGAACGACGAGGTTTTCACCCAGTTCAGAGATCTTGCTCTTCACGTAGTCGCCTACGGTCTGATCAGGATTCTTGATGAAGGCTTGCTCGAGCAGGCATTGGTCGGAGAAGATCTTGTCGATCTTACCTTGAATGATCTTCTCGGCGATGGCCTCTGGCTTGCCTTTGACTTGGTCAGTCGCGATTTCACGCTCCTTGGCCAGGTGGCTTTCAGGGATTTCTTCGCGTCCGAGGAACTTCGGATTGGCAGCGGCGATGTGCAGGGAGATGTCCTTCACAAAAGCTTGGAAGTTTTCGTTGCGGGCCACGAAGTCAGTCTCGCAATTCACTTCGATAAGCACGCCGATACGGCCTGCCATGTGAATGTAAGAGGCGATGATGCCTTCCTTGGTTTGGCGGTCGGCCTTTTTCTCAGCCTTGATGGTGCCTTTTTTGCGGAGAATGATTTCTGCCTTTTCGAGGTCGCCTTCGGCTTCCTTCAGGGCAGCTTTGCACTCCATCATGCCTGCGTTTGTCTTCTCACGCAGGGCCATGACAACTTTAGCGGAAATATCAGCCATAGATCAGTAATTAAATGGGTTGGAGATTATCTCTTGAGTTCAGCAGCAGCTACGATCACGGGATCGATCAGCTTCTGGAGGATGATACGGATGGAGCGGATAGCGTCATCATTCGCAGCGATCGGGTAGTCGATGATGTTCGGGTCGGCATTGGTATCGACCAGAGCAACAATCGGGATGCCGAGGCGGCGGGACTCATGAACAGCGATGTGCTCACGGGCGGAGTCGACGATGACGACAGCGTCAGGGAACTTTTCCATGCCACGGACGCCACGAAGGTTACGCTCGAGCTTGATACGCTCGCGATTCAGGCTGGCGAGTTCCTTTTTGGACATGAGTTTGAACTCAGGCTTCTTTTCGATCTCTTCCAGGTAGCAAAGGCGGGCGACGCTCTTGCGGATGGTTTCGAGATTCGTCAAGGTGCCACCGAGCCAGCGATGATTGACGTAAAATTGACCGCAGGCGTCTGCAGCTTCACGGATGGCTTCTTGAGCTTGGCGCTTGCAACCTACGAAGAGGATGCGCTTACCCTTACGGGCGAGGTCGGCCAGGAATTCAGCAGCGGTGTCGATCTGCTTGACGGTTTCCTCGATGTTGAGGATGTGGATCTGGTTGCGGGTATCCAAGATGAAAGGCTTCATCTTTGGGTTCCAACGCTTGGTTTGGTGACCGAAGTGGACTCCGGCTTCGACGAGTTCGGCGAGGATCTGTGACATGTAGTAGTTTGAGGGAGCTAATCTTCCGCACGCAATGTTCAGAGAACGTGCGCTCAAGGCAGTGAGCCTTGATCCGGGAGACCGGCAATTTTGGTTTAATGAAGTCTCCTGCTCGGCACCATGCCGCTCAGAAGGGCGCGCATGGTAGAGGTGAAGCCCTCAGCGGCAAGTGATTTTTGCGCCAGAAACACCATTCCGAAACGTCCTGTGCCGAAAATCGCTCCCGAATCGGGCTTTAATCATGGCAAAAGTCTGGAAGAACCGACGAAATGAGAGCTCAAAGATCATCAGGAGCGGTGCTGAAAATCATGGACACTCTGCTCAGCTCTGGCATGTCTGCGGGATGTCGTCTTTGTGGAAATATTGGAAGTCTCTGTCGCTGCTCAGCGGTGGGATACTCGTCTTTGCCTATCCGCGCTGGGATCAGGAGTGGGTGGTGTGGATCTGGATGTGGCCCCTGCTGATGGTGATCTGGGCCGGGGACCGACTGCGCAGGCCGTTCTGGGCGGGGTATTTGGCGGGGCTGGCTTTTTTCATCCCTAATCTATTCTGGATCAGGCACTCTTCCCGCGTGCTACTGGGCGGTGCTGTGGATGATCGCTGGGCTGGCTTTATGCCGGAATTAACTGGGCTGGGAGCAGTGATCGGACTGAGCGGATTTTGCGCGTTGTATTTCGGTCTTTGGACTTGGTTTGTGCAGCGCTATGCGCGGCCAGATTTGCAGAAGTTGATTCAGGGGAGCTGGCAGGCGAGCACTTGGGAATCACTGCGCTGTGCCGTGCTGGCGTCTGGTGCCTGGGTGGCCTGTGAGTGGCTGCGGAGCACGACGGTGTTTACAGGGTTTGGCTGGAACGGGTTAGGCGTGGCGCTGCATCAAAATCGCGTCCTGATTCAAGCTGCCGATTTGGTGGGTGTGATGGGGCTTTCCTTTCTACCCGTGCTAATCAGTTGTACTGCCTGGACGACGCTGCGTCGAATGATCCATCTTTATCAGGGCACCGGCACGAGTCGCACGCGGCTGGACTTTACTGCCGCGATGGTGGTGCTTCTAGCAGCAGCTGGTTATGGAGTGCTGACAGTGACGACTCCGCTAAAAGATCCGATCACGGTGCGCACGACGCTGGTGCAGCCGAATGTGTCTCAGATGGATGCTTGGTCGGGGCAGATGG
>JAPLUM010000787.1 GCA_026397605.1 Verrucomicrobiota bacterium
GTCAGGTTGCAGAGGCAGGAGCAGTGCTACCGACGGGAAGACTTGCGATTCAGAGAAGCACCCAACGCAGCGTCAAACTCATACGATGGGTATGTAGCCGTCTTTTTACCGCTGTCTCTTGGGCGGTGGCCTGCGTCGCTCTTAAAAACCTCTACAGCGAACTTTAATGAGATGAAAGCAAGACACCGTTCAAGGAAAAATGTTGCCTTTCGATCTGATCTGCTCCAGTTATCTGCCCATGCGTCAGCGTCGTCTCAAGGCTCCCGCCAACTCCTATTCTGATTCTGCTTTCTACCACTGCATCTCCAGGGTGGTGAACAGGGACTTTGTTTTGGGGGAGGAGGAGAGGGAAGAGTTTGTGCGGCTGATGCGCGTTTATGAGCGGCTTTGTGGACTGCGGGTGGTCACTTATTGCGTTATGTCCAATCACTTCCATGTGCTCGTGGGGGTGCCGAAGAAGCCGGAGGTGATGCCTTCCAATGGTGAATTGATTGCAAACGTTAAGGCTTCTCTGGGGGATCTGGCGGCGACAAATTTGGAATATGATCTGGAGCAGGCGGCGAAGATCAAATCGGTGAAGTGGGAGGAAGAGATCCGTGAACGCTATCTCCGCCGGATGTGGGATGTGTCCTCTTTCATGAAGACACTGAAGCAGCGGTTTACCCAGTGGTTCAATAAGCGGCACAAGCGCAAAGGGACGCTGTGGGAGGATCGCTTCCGCAGTGTGCTGGTGCAGTCGGCGGGGGAGCCTGTGTCGGCGATGGCGGCTTATATTGATCTCAATCCGATTCGTGCGCAGATGGTGGAAGACCCGCAAGAGTATCGCTGGAGTGGCTATGGCGCGGCGATGGGAGGTGATCCTTTGGCTTTGGAGGGCTTACGTGAGATTGACAAAATCAGGAACTCGGAGGCGATGCATGCTTTGACGGATGAGCAGTCAGGTGAGGCTAAACCCGAGTCATTCTTACTGAAGCGCACTTCTCTGGAGGTGCTGGAGGGATACCGTATGCTGCTTTATGGACGAGGCGAGGAGCGTGGCCTTGCTGAGGATGGGGCGGCTTTGAAAAAAGGGTTCACAAGAGAGGAATCCCAACATGTGGTGGCAGAGGGTGGGCGATTGCCCAAAGCGGTCTATCTGCGCTGCCGAGTTCGTTATTTCACGGATGGAGCAGTGATTGGCAGTCGAAGCTTTGTGAATGAGGTCTTCACGACTCTCAAAGACCGCTTTGGAGAAAAACGAAAAACTGGCGCGCGTCTGATGAGAGGGTTAGAGAAGGAAGATAAGCTTTATGCATTGCGGGATTTAAAACGCGATGCGGTGAGCTGATTAAGCCGCGAACGAAAATCTCAATTATGCGTGAAATGTCCAGATCTCGCCCGTGTAAATTTTCAAGATGGCTTGTTTGAACATAGCGACCTCGATTGAAACGCCTTTAATGACATGAAGGTGCATCAGGCATGGGCGCACTTTGAGGAGTTGCATGATCGAGGTTCAGCGGCGGGGCCGGATTCATTGTCTGCATTTTCAAACTTTTTAACCTTCTTGATTGAGTTTGATTGATATTTTGGAAAAGTTGAGTAATTCTATTCTCTTAATCCCGAATCCCTCTAAAAACGCATGGCACAGGCAGCAACAGCAGCACGTCCGGCACGCTCGCGTGACCAGCAGAAAGATAGTCCCTGGAACGATCCCATTGGTATTGGGATGCTTGTTCTGGCGGCGATGTATTTGTTGGCGCTGATTTCTTATGATCCTCGGGATCTGCCTGCGTGGTCACATTTTAGCACGGCTCAGGAGAGTTCGGGGGTGCGGCATAATTTCATTGGGGTGCTGGGCGCGATCGGGGCGGGCTACACGCTGGCGCTAGCAGGCTGGGCCATTTATTTGCTGCCGTTTAGCCTGACTTGGTTCGGCGTGTGCAAGCTGTCCTCCAATATCAAGATCAGCGGTCGCTCCTTGCTGGGGGTGGTACTCATGATCATCAGTGCAGCGGCTATTATCGAGGTGCAGGGCATTTTGAACTCGAAAGATGACATCACTCCACTGGGTGGTGGTGGTGGTTTGGGCTATTTGATTGGGGGCAGTCTTTTTTCCAATCTGCTCGGTGTGTTTGGTTCGACCGTGATTCTGGGTGGCATTTATGCGGTGGGCTTTTTCCTGACCAGTGGACTGCATCCGTTACAGGTTATGGAGGAGATCCGCCATGAGATCACGATGATGATCGAGCGTGCCCGTATTCGCCGGGAACTGGAGGAGGAAATGGCTGAGGCTGAGGCCAATGGGGTCAATCCAGCCGCTCAGGTGGCGGTGAAGAAAAAGCGCCCGGCTAAGGACGAAATGCGTGCGGATGGTAAGTCAGCGGGTCCTTTGGTGACTCCTGAGCTGGGCCTGACTTTTGAGCCGCAGAAGCCGAAGATCATCGACTCATCGGCACCGCGAGTGCATTCGGATGAGGACAAGGATAAGCCAAAGCTTTCAGACGTCTGGGAAAAGAAACGTGCGCAGAAGATCGAGCAGGCTCCCCATGGATCGCTGGGTGGACTGACGGTGCGGTTCAAAGATTACAAGCTGCCTGCGCTGGATCTGCTGCATTGGGCTGATGACTCCGAGCGCTTGCCGACGGATAAAGGTGAGCTGCTGGCGATCCAGGACACGATCATTAAATCACTGGCCAGCTTTGGCGTGAAGGTGGAGGCGGGGGACATCACGCGCGGTCCGGCCATCACTCGTTATGAGGTGCGGCCTGTGGATGGTCTGCGTGTGGCCCGAATCGCGGCATTGGATGATGACATCGCCCGGGCGACCTGTGCTGAGCGCATCAATATTTTGGCTCCGATTCCTGGGAAAGACACGGTCGGCATTGAGCTGGCCAATCGTGAGAAGACGGCAGTGCGTATTCGTGAGCTGCTGGAGGACGATATCTTTGCCAATGGCAAGGCTAGAATCCCGATCGCGCTGGGTAAGGATGTGTATGGGAAGACGATCATTGGCGATCTAGCTGGAATGCCTCATTTGCTCGTGGCGGGTGCGACGGGCTCGGGGAAATCGGTTTGCATCAATGGCATCATCACCAGCTTGCTGTGTCGTTTTGCGCCGGATGAGCTGCGTTTCATCATGATCGATCCAAAGGTGGTGGAAATGCAGGCCTACGCTGAGCTGCCGCATTTGGCCCTTCCAGTGGTGACTGATCCCAAGAAGGCACTCATGGCGCTGCGCTGGGTGGTAAAGGAGATGGAAAATCGCTACCAAATGTTTGCCCACGAGGGCTGCCGTAACTTCGAAGTCTTTAACAATCGGAATCGCAAACGGGCTGCTGACAATGAGGCGCGCAGAGCCGCTGCAGAAGCTGCGATGCCAGTGAAAGAGGAGCCGACGATTGTGCTGAGTTCTGGTGTTAAGCCTGAGATCACCAGTGCCGGTATGGACGATGTGCGGGTCTCTGCCGCCTTTGCCAAAGCGGCAGCCGCTGCGGATAATCTGGTGGATGGCACCACGCCACCTTGGGATGAGCTGGCGCCTGATAGTGAGGTGTTGCCTGTGGAGAATCTGGAAGATGACAGCGGCATCTGGCATGGCGATTCCCAGCCGCCTCCGCGCCGCAGTCAGCAGCTGGAGATTCCTGACACGCTGCCTTACATCGTGGTGATCATTGATGAATTGGCGGATCTCATGCAGACGGCTCCGGCTGACATTGAGGGTTCCATCGCCCGAATCACCCAAATGGCGCGTGCAGCGGGCATCCATCTCATCGTGGCCACTCAGACACCGCGTGCTGATGTTATCACGGGCGTCATTAAAGCGAACATCCCGACGCGCATCGCCTTCCAGGTATCGTCTGCTCTGGATAGCCGAGTCATTTTAGACAAAAAAGGTGCTGAGAATCTGGTTGGTAAAGGGGACATGCTCTACGTGCCGCCTGGAGGAGCCCAACAGATCCGCAGTCAGGGTGCACTTGTCACGGATGAGGAACTGCACGATCTCGTGGCGCACTGTGTTTCCCAGGGGAAACCGGTCTTTGATGTCCGAGTCGATGACGAAGGCAACGACTTCATGGGCGATGACGAGGAAGGCGGTGCCGGCGTCAATGCAGAGGAAGAGGAAACTTTGGAAAAATGCCTGGAAGTGATGCGCCAAGAAAAGAAGGCCTCCACCAGTCTCTTTCAGCGTCGGTTACGCCTCGGCTACGGTCGTGCTGCCCGCATGATGGATATTCTGGAGGACCGCGGGATCATCGGGCCAGGCGATGGAGCCAAGCCGCGTGAGATCTTGGTTTCAATGGATATGATCTGAAAAAAATACTTGCATGATGCATATGCGTATGCATTATTTGATGCATGAGAACGACACTGATCATCGAAGACAGTCTTTTGGCAAAGGCGGCCAGCTTGACTGGAATTGCTGAAAAAACTAAATTGATCCACATGGGGCTTGAGGCGCTCATTCACAGGGAGTCTGCTAGGAGAATGTCTGCTTTGGGTGGTTCCATGCCTGATTTGGACGTGCCTGTCAGAAGACGTGCCTCAGATGACATTCTCATGACGCCCTCTTTAAAGGTTGCTGAAAAAACGATTCCTTATGGTGCTAGCTGATACCAATGTTTGGATCTATTTCCTGCGTGGCAAAGACCAATCGCTAGGGCACATGCTCTGGCGGGGAGAGGTTGTCATGCACTGGATCGTCATTGGCGAGTTAGCGGCGGGGAATCTATCTAATCGTGCCCATTTCCTGCATGATCTGCGAGGTATGGAAATGGTGCAGCCAGCGACTGAGCGGGAGTCATTGGTCTTGATCGAAAATCGCCAATTGTATGGACGTGGTATCGGCTGGAATGACATTCAAATCCTGGCCAGTTGCCTGATTCATCAT
>JAPLUM010000850.1 GCA_026397605.1 Verrucomicrobiota bacterium
GCGATGAGGCGGCGTATCGTCCGGAGAGCCGCGGCTTTGACGAAGTGTATATCCACGGCGGCGGCGGCATCGGGCAGACGTTTCCGGGCTCATGCGGCGACGCCCCCGACAACACGAACATTAATCCCGCGCTGTGGCACAACGGGAAGTGGGAGAAGACCACGGGCTATTGCACAGACCTGTTTTTCGCCAAGGCCATCAAGTGGATGGATGCGAAGCGCGAGGCGAAGCAGCCCTTCTTTGCCTACATCCCGCTGAATGCCGCGCACGGCCCGTGGGTCGTGCCGAAGGAATACTATCAGCAATACCTCGGAAAACCCGGCGTGTCCGAGGACGTCGCGAAGTTCTTCGGCATGATTGAGAACATCGACACGAACTTCGGCGCACTGCTCGCAAAGCTCAAGGAGTGGGGCATCGCGGAGAACACGCTAGTCATCTACCTCGGCACCGACAACGGCGGCTTCGCCCAGGCTTGCAAGATTTTCAATGCGGGCATGAAGGGCAGCAAGGGCACGCCGTATCAGGGTGGCACGCGCTCGCCGTGTTTCTTCCGCTGGCCCGCCGGTGGCATCCCAGCCGGCGCGGAGTGCGATGCGCTCAGCGCACACCTCGACCTTTTCCCCACGCTCGCCGAAATCACCGGCGCGACGCTGACCGCCGAGGTGAAGCAACAAGTCGAAGGCCGCAGTCTGCTTCCTGTGCTCAAGAACCCCAAGGCCGAGTGGGCGGACCGCACGCTCGTGCATCACGTCGGCCGCTGGGCAACAGGCAAGGCGGCGGAATCCAAATACACCAAGTGCGCGATCCAGAACTCCCGCTTCACGCTGGTGAACAACGTCGAGCTATACGACCTCAAAGCCGATCCAGGCGAAACCAAGAATGTCATCGCCGAACATCCCGAGGTCGTCACCGGTCTCCGCGCCACCTATGACCAATGGTGGACCGACGTGCAGCCCATGCTCGTGAATGAAAACGTCGTCGGCCCGAAGATGAATCCCATGAAGGAACTCTATTGGAAGCAATTCGGCGGCGGCCCGGACGACGCCATGCTCAAACGCATGGACCCAAAGTCTTCGCCCGGCGGAGAGGAATCCGAAGCACCGAAGAAGCGCAAAGTGGGAGCGGCCAAGTAAACCCATCTCACAACCAAACCATGAAACTTATCCTGATTGTCCTCAGCGCCCTGCTGCTGACGCCGCTGGCCGCGCTGCATGCCGCCGACACGCCGAAGCCCGCGAGAAAACCTAACATCATCTTCATCCTTGCCGACGACATCGGCTACGGCGACTTCGGATGCTACGGTGCAACGAAAGTCAAGACGCCTAACGTGGATCGCCTCGCATCCCAGGGACTGCGATTCACCGACGGCCATTCGATGGCGTCAGTTTGCACGCCTTCGCGCTACTCCTTTCTCACAGGTGAATATGCCTTCCGCAAGCGGGGCACCGGCATCGCCTCCGGCGTTGAAGGCCTGCTCATCGAACCGGGCCGGACCACGGTGCCGTCGCTACTGAAGCGCGCTGGTTACGCCACGGGCATCGTCGGCAAGTGGCACCTCGGCCTGGGGACGAAGCCCACCGACTACAACGGCGAAATCAAGCCCGGTCCGCTGGAAATCGGTTTCGATTACGCCTGGATCATCCCCGCCACTGGCGATCGCGTCCCGTGTGTCTGGGTCGAGAATCATCGCGTCGTGAATCTTGATCCGGCCGACCCGATCAAGCTCGATTACTCCGTGCAGCGCGGTGAGCCGCGCTCGTTCATCAACGGCATCCCTCGCATCGGTGAACAGACCGGTGGCAAGGCCGCGCTGTGGGACGACGAGAATATTTCGACCGTCATCGCCGCCAAGAGCTGCGCGTTCATCGAACAGCACAAGAACCAGCGGTTCTTCCTCGAAGGGGCCGAACACGGGGTCAGGCCGTTACTCGTTAGGAACTGATACTAAATGCGGGGATAAAGTGCAGATTTGGTA
>JAPLUM010000833.1 GCA_026397605.1 Verrucomicrobiota bacterium
ATGGATGAATATCCGGTTAAAAGCAACACTCACGAACCCGCCTGTCCGTCCTAAATCCACAAATCTGTGGCCCATAACGCTCTTGACGAACAGCACAAAAATGTTTCTGATCTGAATTGTTCAGTGGAGAGAATTGAAGAACGTCCTGCGCGAGCCTCATCGCGGCGATTTCGCAATACCGCTCTTCCCGTTCGATCATCACGCACCGCTTCCCGAGGTTCTTCGCGGCGTGTCCGGTAGTCCCAGATCCGGCCCACGGGTCGAGGATCGTTTCCACGTCCCCCGCGAGCTGGATTGCCCACTGGATGACTTCCAGCGGCTTTTGCGTTGGGTGGTGGCGCGGCTCCGCTCCTTTGCGGGCCATCCCGTTCCAGAGGTGGCGCTTGATCCGCAGCGGGATTCCCAGATTGTTCCAGGCCATCTCCCCGTCCGCGAAGTTTCCATTCACTTCCTTGTCCCAGACGAGCGGACCCTTGCACGGTGGCAGGTCGTAGTAGTTGCCCCCGAAGATGATTTGTTTCTGGCAGAGAGATCGGGCCATTTCCATCACCCACGCCTCCAGCGGCTTTGCGTCCCAGTCGCTTTCCTCGTAGGTCCGCTTTGCCACTCTCCGGTGTCCGTGTCCTACCACATTGCCGCTTGCCTTGTGCATCGCCTTGTCCGCGCCGATTCCGTAGGGAGGATCGGCCATGAGCAGGTCGAAGCGTCCCAGCATTGGCATGATCTGGCGCGAGTCGCCGTGATAGATCGTGATGCCGCCCGCGTCGTAATACGGCACCGGCAAAGACACTGAACAAGAGCCTGATCCCAACGGGGACCGCTCTGCTCTCGAAGTTGTAGGGGTGATTTCCATGATTTGTTAGGGGTCAACGCTCGCTCTCGTCCCCGTGGGATAGGCTAGCGTTCGGCCAAGAAACCTAGTCCCTCGCTATGAGGTCACGAATCAAGACCATTCTTCTTTGCGTGTCTCTCACGCTTAACGTTGCTGTAGTGCTCGGTGCTTGGACGCTGCATCGGTGGGATTCTGACCGCGCAATATTGCTGAACGAGAAGGAACATGGTTTGAGCGTGCAGTGGAAATTCAGCGATGGCGTTAAGGACACGCGATTCCCCTCACTGTTGGAGATCGTGTTGGGTGTTAGACCCGTGGATGTCCATGTCGATTATCCTGATTTCGGATCGGACCTCGCTCGGGTTGAGTTGTTTGCTGGTGCCCTCAAGAGATTTGGCACGATTGAGGAACTCTCCATTGGCCAGGGCGATGCTCCTGCCATTGAGTGCCTGTTGAGATTCATTGGTGATCAACCTGCGATGACCGATCTTTATTGTTTCAGTGGCGATCTGAGCGACACCGCCAGTGAAGCACTGTCGCAGTTCCCGCGCATCAAGAACCTCGCGATTGTTGGTGCATCGTTCACGGGCGCTAAGTTTCCCCGGCTCGGAGTGCTTTCATCGTTCGATTGCAGTTTCAACCCCACTTCGCTTGTGGGCTTGAGACGTATCGCTGCCTGCCCGTCGCTCAAGAAGCTCATGCTCAGAGAGCCAGAGGAGGGGTCGCTTGAGTATCGCCAGATCGTAGCTAGCGTCAGAAGCGAGTTCCCACGCATCAAGATCACAGGCATCGAATGAAGATCACCCACCAACCCAAGCCGAACGAACATGGTTATCATTGCGCGAAGCCGCAATGATAACGGTTGTTGAACGATTCGCGGTCGGATGGCCCTGGACTTACCCAGTGGGGAAAGCTTTTCCCCGATTCTTCGAGGGCGCTTGATCAACTCGCGCTGTGTTCCGGCTTTGAGGCCGCTGCGAGGTGGCTCTTTGGCCGATTCGATCCTTCGACGGCGGTCTTGTGGCGGGTGTTGCGGCGTTTTGGCTGTGCGGTGATGGCCACAGATGCCTCGTCGAGCGCTTTTTCTCACCTCGCGGGCATGACTCTGCGCTGCGGTCTTGGCCGGTGTTTGAAAAGGTGCGTGGCGTGATCATGGAGTTGGTTCGGCGGCAGGTGGTGGTCTTGCACGGTGAGGATGCCTTGTGGCGTGCAGGAACGTCATCGCGCAGCCGCAGGCGGAACAACACACGGCGG
>JAPLUM010000311.1 GCA_026397605.1 Verrucomicrobiota bacterium
TAGCGCCAGGCGTGGGGGTAGAGGACATTGATCTCTTTGCCACTGCTCTCAGCGTAGCGTGCCACGTCCAGCCAGTGGCGGCCCCAGCGTTCGCCATAGCGCGGTGAGTCCAGATACTGATCGATGACGCGCTTCAGGGCATCTGGGGAGGTGTCGGCGGTAAAAGACTTCACTTCATCGGGTGTCGGCGGCAGGCCAGTCAGATCAAAGGCAATGCGGCGGATGAGGGTAGCGCGGTCGGCATCACGCGTGGGTTTCAGCCCTTGTGCTTCCAGACCAGCGAGGATGAAAGCATCGATCTCAGTCTTGGCCCAGGCCTCGGTTTTCACGGCAGGGGCGGCGGCTTTTACGGGCTTGATGAGTGACCAGTGCTTGCGGCCTTCATCCATATTGATTTCACGTTTGCCGCCACTGGCGTTGGCCACTTTTTGTTCACGCGGATCGGGGGCACCCATCTCGATCCATTGTTTAAACAGGGCCAGCACATCGGCAGGCAGTTTGTTTTTGGGCGGCATCTGCATTTCGTCATTGGCCCAGGTCATGGCCTCATAGATGGAGCTATCGGCTAAACTGCCTGGAGTGATCCCAGGGTGGCCTGACTCGCCTCCGAGCACGCTGCCCTGCTTTGTATCCAGCGTCAGGCCGCCTTTGATCTTCTCAGACTCTGACGAGTGGCATTTGTAGCAATGCTCCACCAGCACAGGGCGGATGTTCTTTTCAAAGAAGTTCAGCTGATCTGCCGAAATGCCAGCATGGGCCATGGCGGTGGCAGCATCCTCGGCAGCGAGAGCGACCGACGGCAGTAGGAGGAGAAAAAGAAGGCGCTTCATGGGAATCACAGAATGACCTGCCTTTAAACTTGGATCATGCCGGTTGGTTGCGCAGAAGTGTGAATCGCCCACCTCTGACGTAAGCATGGCCCGCCACCTGCTTGCATCTGTATTGCCACTTGAGCTCTGCCTCATCCAAGGCCAAGCCTACTGACCCCCATGCGTAAAACTAAAATCCTTTGTACCCTCGGCCCCGCGACAGATAGCCCCGAAGTTCTCAAGACCCTCATCGCCAAAGGCGCAGACATCATCCGCCTAAACATGAGCCATGCCTCCCATGAATGGGTGCGCACCGTTTATACCCGTGTTCGTGAGGCCGCCAGCCATGCGGGCCGAGAGATCGCTGTACTCATGGACCTCACCGGCCCCAGCATCCGCACGGGAGATGTGGAGCAGCCCTGGCAGCTCGAAGTGGGAGATTGGGTCGAGTTTCGTTGCAAGCCAGAAGTGGAGGCCACTGTGCCTCTCTCGGTGACGGTGAACTATCCTGAGCTGGGCAGAGATCTGAAGATCGGGGATGTCATCATGGTCGATGGCGGCATGATCCAGATCAAGGCCACCGAAATCAGTGACAAGCGCGTCATCGGTACCGTCCTGACTAAAGGCGAGATGAAATCCCGCCGCCACATCAATCTCCCCGGCGTGCCCGTGCGCCTGCCTCCGCTGACGCAGAAAGATTACGCTGATCTCGATCTCGGCGTGGAGCTGGAGGTGGACTTCTTTGCCCTCAGCTTTGCCCGCGAGCCAGCCCACATTCAGCATTTGCAGCTCTTGCTTGAGCAAAAAGGTAGCAAGGCACGCGTCATCGCCAAGATTGAAAATCAGCAGGCTTTGGCAAACATCGATGCTGTCGTGGAAGCCAGCGCCGGCATCATGATCGCCCGTGGAGATCTCGGCAGTGAGTGCCCCATCGAGGACCTGCCTTTGATCCAGCGTCATATCGTGGAGCGCTGCTCTTTCCATGGACGGAAGGTCATCGTGGCCACGCAGATGCTGGAAAGCATGATCGAAAATCCCGTGCCGACGCGCGCCGAGGTCACGGACATTTTTAACGCTGTCATCGAGCAAGTGGACTGCGTCATGCTCAGCGGAGAGACCAGCGTGGGGCGCTATCCTGACAAATGTGTCGAGGTGCTAGATACCGTCATCCGTCGGATCGAAAACAAGTATCCCTCAGGCCGCTTCGCCAGTGATGCGCCGCTGAAAACGAATAAGCATAAGATGGTGAAAGCCGCCATTTTGCTAGCGAACAGCATCCCAGGGTCAAAAATCCTCGTCTTCACCCTGCGTGGTGTTATGGCGCATCTGCTGGCGCATCAGCGGCCCGAGTTTGCACCCATCTTTGCCCTGACGCCGAAGCTGCACGTCAGCCGCACCCTTGTCACCGCACGTGGTGTGCAGCCTTATGTCATGGAGTTTGCGGAAGGCAACCCTGACAAATCCATCCGCGAAGCCATCAAGCTTCTGCAAGACAATGGCATGATCAAAACAGGTGACCCACTCGTCATCCTCAGTGACGCCCTCTACGACGGCTCCAATGTGGACGCCATCCTGCTGCGGGAAGCGTGATTTCTAATACCGCAGCAGGTCCCTTAACGCTGCACTAATATGCCCTGTGGTCGGACGATGTGCCTTCCATAGGTTTGGGTGATAGGGGATCGGTGTGTCTTTGCTGTTTAAGCGCATCGGCGGTGCATCCAGCAGATGAAAGGCCTCGCTAGACACTCGGGCCACGATCTCTGCCGTGACTCCCCCCCAGGGGAAGGACTCGCCCACGGCCAAAAGCCGGCCTGTGCGCGCCACGGAGGCTAGGATGGTATCTGTGTCCATGGGCTTCACGGAGCGTAGATCTACGACCTCCACCTCATAGCCATCGAGCCGCAGCTCCTCAGCCGCCTTCAGAGACTCGTGTAGCATCGCACTGTAAGTGACGATTGTTGCATCACGACCTGGCCTTGCGATACGTGCTTTGCCAATGGGCATCGCCTCACCGAAGTCTTCTGATTTCAGATGGTAATAGAGGAACTTATGCTCGCAGAAGATGACCGGGTCATTGATCTTCACGCTTTCTAACAGCATCCAGTAAGCATCCTCCACGGTGGCAGGTGTCAGGATCACCAGTCCCGGGTAGTGGGCATAAATGCTCTCCATGCTCTGGCTGTGAAACGGGCCACTTCCTGGGGTGCCGCCAGACGGCAGACGGATCGTGATCGGGCAGGGCGTGTTCGTGCGCCAAAACAGCGTCGCCGCCTGATTGACGATTTGGTTGAATCCTACCGACGAAAAGTCGGCAAACTGCATCTCCACAATCGGCCGAGCGCCCTCAATGGCCGCACCGATAGCCATGCCGATCATGGCATCCTCGCTGATCGGAGA
>JAPLUM010000899.1 GCA_026397605.1 Verrucomicrobiota bacterium
GCCGAGCGGTATCAGCAGAGATGTCCACGGTCGGGATGGAAATGCTGCGCAAGGTGGCCGGCGTGGGCCCGGCAATGGTGGGCACGTCCTCGGCATGGAGAAGCGTGCTGCATGAGATCGCGAAAAGGCAGGAAAGAGATCGAAGAGACATGATTTGAGAGAACGGGAGCAGAGAAGGTATTTCGCGTCTTGAATACCGGCATGGCGTGTTATGCTAACACCATGCCCGAACCCGCCTCCGCAACTCTCAAAGACATCGCCCGCGCCACAGGGGTGTCGATCATGACGGTGTCGCGGGCGCTGCGCGGGGCGCCGAAGGTGGCGGCGGAGAAGAGAGAGCTGGTGCTTCGGGAGGCGAAGCGGCTCGATTACCAGCAGGACCCACATCTGGCGCGCATGATGCAGGTGGTGCGCGGAAAGAAGGAGAAGCGGCTGCGGGCGGTGATCGCCGTGATCCGCGAGCATGTGCCGCAGGATGGGCTGCTGGGGCCTTCTTATCAGTATGTGCCGATTGAAGACATTCGCCGTCGTGCGCATGGGCATGGTTATGCGGTGGAGGAGTTTTATCTGGGCAAGGACGGCCTCACGCCGAAGAAGCTGCAAAAGATCCTGCACGCGCGTGGCATCGAAGGCGTGATCGTGTCGCCGCAGAGCATGACGCTGCCATGCAGCAAGCTCGATTACTCGCCTTTCGCGGCGGTGACGTTTGGGAATGCCATGAGCACGCCTTCGCTGCACATGTGCGCCGGAAACATGACGCTGGGCATTCACATGGCGGCGGAGCAGCTCGCGGCGCGTGGCTACCAGCGCATCGGCGTGGCGGTGACGAAGTGGATCGTGAACCGCTCGCAGTTTGGCTACAGCGGCGGACTGTTTCACTGGCAGCACGGCCTGCCTGAGGCGGATCGCGTGCCGCTTCTGCTTTTCCCGAGCAACGACATCAGCCAGGGCTTCGACGCCTTCTCCAAATGGATGCGCGAGCACCGGCCAGACGCGCTCATCACCTTCGATACGCATGTGCCCGGCTGGCTTAAGCGACTCGGCCTGCGAGTGCCGGAGGACATTGGCTTTGTCGTGCATGACTGGACGCCGAAGATGGAGGGCTTTGCGGGGATTTATCAACGACGCGATCATCTGGCAGCAGCGGCGGTCGATTTGGTCGTCACACAACTCTCGCAGAACGAGCACGGCGTGCCTGCAGTGGCACGCCAGATTATGATCCCGCCGCAGTGGGTGGATGGGGCGAGTATCGTAGCATAGCCTTTCTAGCCTGACCTATTCATGAAACTCTACTGCGACTTGCTGCAAGCCCCCGTTGGCGGCGTTGGGTTTGTTTTGAAAGACGTCGAGTATCGACCGATACACTTCGTCTTTAAAAACGGCACCCGCCTAGCCAATGAGGACTTTCGCGGCGTCTCGTGACGACTTTCATGAATAGGTCAGGCTAGGCTGTGATTCGTATTTTTATGAACACAGGCTAGAAAGCCTATGCTACGTTTCACTTTATGTCTGACATCCGTGCCCTCGAACCCAATGCTCTCTGGAACTGCTTTGCCGATCTCAATGCTGTTCCGCGTCCGTCCAAACGTGAAGACCGCGTGGTGGCATTTGTCCGCCAGTTTGCAGAAAAACACGGATTAACTTCGATTCTCGATAGTGCCGGCAACGTCATCGTCAAAAAGCCTGCGACAGCAGATCGGCAAGGGCACCAGACCGTGATCATGCAGGCACATTTGGACATGGTGCATAAGGCTGCGGATGGTCTGAAGTTCGACTTCGACACGCAAGGGATCGACATGTGGGTGGATGGGGATTGGGTGCGTGCGCGCGGCACCACACTGGGTGCGGACAATGGGCTCGGCGCGGCAGCGATTCTCGCCGTGCTGGCATCGAAAGATCTCTCGCATCCGCCGATCGAAGCACTCTTCACTCTCGATGAAGAGCAAGGCATGGGCGGAGCACTGGGCCTGCAACCGGGACTACTCACGGGCAAAACGATGCTCAATCTTGACTCTGAAGAAGATGACACCTTCACCATCGGCTGCGCAGGTGGTTTAGATACACTGGCGAGCATGGACTACACAGAGTCGATTCATGGCCCCGACCAGCCTTACCTATCCATCCATATAACAGGCCTACGCGGCGGCCACTCTGGCCTACAAATCCATGAGGGTCGTGCGAATGCGATCAAGCTGATGGCGCGGATTCTAAGTGCTTGTGGCATTGAAGTCGTCGCCCTGGCAGCCATGCAAGGCGGCAGCGCGCGGAATGCGATTCCTGCTCAATGCACGGCACAGGTCGTCATCTTAGATCAGGCACGCTTTGATGAGATTTATGCCAAAGAGGTGAAGGGCATCGGCGAAGAATTCCGCCTCATCGAACCGAACCTGAGCATCACGACAGAGCCCGCGAAGGTCGAACACGGATACATTCCGACGATGGCCGAGTATGTTCAGAACCCCTTCGTCCTAGCACTCCAGGCCGTCGTCAATGGCGTGTATCGTATGAGTCCGGTGGTTCCTGGCTTAGTCGAGGCTTCATCCAATCTATCGCTCATCTCGCTCAGAAATGGGCATGCAGAATGGAGCGGCCTGCAGCGTAGTTCGGTAGCTTCAAGCCTGACCGATGTCGCCAGAGCCTTTGCAGCACCGTTTCAGATGATGGGAACACACGAGATGAACTGCCCAGAAGTCCGTCATGACGCAGGTTACCCGGCTGGAGCCCCAGCGCCGAATCTCCAATCCTCGAACTCATGAAGCCTCTTTACCTCGAACTCTTTGGTCACGAGGTCAAAGTTGGCGCATGCCACGCTGGCCTGGAATGTGGCGTCATCAGCATCGCCTACCCAGGCCTGGACATGATTTCGTTTGGCCCAAACATCCACGAAGCACACTCGGAGAAAGAGTGTGCT
>JAPLUM010000572.1 GCA_026397605.1 Verrucomicrobiota bacterium
AGATTTTTCACGCTGCCTTCTAGCTCCAGCGGCAGAAATAGACCCTGACTCAGGTAAGCACCCGCTCCTGGTCCAAGCCGGAGGCGGTGAAAGGCATAGGGAGTGCTGCTGTAACGGGCCATGGTCTGCGCTAATACACTTGGCAGCAGGGTTTCCTCAGCCCGCAGGGCATAGGGCAGACTGTTCTCAGCAGTAGCGGCGGCGATGCCCAGTTCACTTTGAGAACGGAGCTTGGGGTCCGGTGCACTCACAAGAGAGGAGATGCTGGGCGCGGGATCCATAGTCCCATCCACGCGCTGAAAATGCGGCAATTGATTGTCGATCCCGCCCATGAAGGCTGGGGAAGTCGGGCTACCCGAAGCCAATTGTGTCTCCACCCCCAGAACAACGCTGGTAAACGGCAGCAAAGCCTCGCTCACCGCGGGCACAAACTCCGGTGCGGGGCTACCCCAGAAGAGCGGCTCGGGAATGACTACGACGCTGGGTTCAAAGGGATGCAGGCTCTTTAAAATCGTCTGCCAATCCAGCGGAGGGGCTGGCCAGGCGGCATATTCAGCCTTTTGCTCCTGCCTGAGGCTGACTAAAACCACGCGGGATTCCTGACCAGAGACGGCCTGAGTCAGGCGGTCGCGGGCGTTCGCCACGAGAAAATCGAGAAACAAATCGTCCACACGCTGGAAGCGTCCAGCCTGCTGCTCGCGCTCTAGATACCAGCCAGTCGCACCCAAACAGGCGCTGAGAATGAACAAACGAACCCAAATCATAGCGCGACTTTGCCGTCATCTGGGCGAGGATGCCAGAACAAAACCCATCTTCTCATTTTCTTTCTCTGAGAAAACTCTGTGCTAGACGCTGATGGCAGTTTATTTGTATTCTCATCAATTCCTCCGCTTATGCGCCTGTTATCTAAAATTCTCTGGTCCCTCGCCTTCATCGCCGCCACCTTCGTGTGGATGGTGCTTTTTGAGCATGGCTTCAGTGTCGATGCCTTCAATAAAGGTGTGCGTGAAGAATGGCATGCCCTGACCGCCATGGCTCCAGGCAAAGCCAGCAAGTAAACCGCGAAGACGCCTAGGTTCTCCCAATCAATCAACTCATCCCCCCAACCACAACCAGACCATGATCATCAAAGAAGCTGAACTCGACCCCAAGAATATGAACCTTTGGAAAAAAGGCATGTTGGCAATCGAACAAAAAAACTGGGAATACGCTGTGAGCTTGATTCTTCCAGTCGTCATCGATAAACCAACCTTTATGGATGGGCGCATGGTTCTGCGCCGTGCGGAAGGTGAGATGTCTGGCACAGCCAAGAAATTCAGCTTTGGATTCAAAGGCAGCTCCAAGAAAGATCCGTGGGAAGCCATCGCTGAGCTGGAGGAAAACGTCTTCCAAAAAGATCCCTTCAGCGCCAGCGGCAATCAGCAGCTCTACGATCTGGCCATCAAGGCACAGTTTCCAGACCTAGCCGCCTTTGCCCTGGAGACGATCCGCATGGGGCAGCCAGAGAACACCAAGAACATGCACGCCCTGGCCCTGCACTACATCACCTATGAGCAGCCGGACAAAGCCAGTGCTGTTTACAATGGCATTTTAAAAATCGATCCTCGTGACATGATCGCTGCCAAAGGTGAGAAAGACTGCGCTGCCCGCTCTTCCATCACCCGCCAAGGCTTTGGCGATGGGGACTTCCGCAAAAACCTCAAAAATGCTGATGAAGCCAATGAGCTGGAAATGATGAACAAGCAGGGCATGACCCAGGAGCAGATGGAAAGTCTGCTGGCCAAAGTCATCGATAAATACAATCAGGACCAGACCAACCTGCATACCGTCAAAACCATGGCGGAACTCTACGAGAAGCTAGATCAGCATGAAAGTGCTCTCATGTTCTTTGAGTATGCGTTGACCCTAAATCCGAGTGATGTGGCCCTGAAGCGCAAGACTGAAACCATCAAGGATAAGGTTCAGGATGCGCAGATCCAGCAGCTGCAAAGCGACATCGAGAATGATCCGCATGCGCCTGATGTGGAAGAAAAACGCGCTCTCCTGGCTCAGAGTCGCTTAGATCGTGCCTCGGTCGTGATCAATGAATGCAAGACCCGTGTGGACCGTAACCCAACGGATAAAACTCTGCGCTATGAACTTGGCCAAGCCTACTTCGGCGCGGGTCTCTTCA
>JAPLUM010000197.1 GCA_026397605.1 Verrucomicrobiota bacterium
TCACCGCCGAGGGGACCCGCACCTGGACCGACTTTGCAGGCCGCGTGTGGAAGGTGGACATGGCTCATGGCGGAGTAAATCGCAGTCATTACAATGCCGTGGGCCAACTCATCAAGCAGGTGGATGCGGATAGCGTGACGACTTTGTACGCTTATGATTCAGAAGGCCAAGTCACGGTGACCGCACTGGACATGAACCGTGATGACAGCATCGGCTACAGCGGCACAGACCGCATCACACGCACCACGCGCAGTGTCACCACCCGCGCAGGCACCACTGTGCAGCGCAGCCTCACCGAAGTCTGGGCCACGGATAACAGCGCCGCGTCCAGCACTCTTTCCATCACTGATCAGTCGGTGGACGGACTTCAGCGCTGGCAGGAGCAGGGCAATCTGACCACGCAGCAGTATGACCAGCCCGTAGGCGGCAGCTGGGCAGGCAGCTGGACCAGCACCACCCTTTACCCAGACAACAGCAGCAGCGTGCAGACTTATACGTTAGGCCGCATGACCAGCAGTGTGCGCAGAGATGCGCTCAATGCCCTTGTCGAGTCCAGCACCAACGTGCCAGATGCCCATGGCCGAGTCAGCACCCAGACCGACGGGCGCGGCGCTGTGACCACATTGATTTACGAAACCCAGCCCAACCCCGTCAGCGGCGGCTACAGCATCAGTGCAGACCTGCTTTATCAGTTAAAATCCCCGCCGCAGACCCTCAGCGGCACCATCCCCGTGACCACCTACCTCTATGATGCCATGGGTCGCCGTACCACCACGACAGATGCGCTGGCTGGCACCACCATCCAAACGTACACCAAGCGTGGTGAAGTAGAAACCATCAGCGGCACCCGCCAGTATCCCCTCAGCTACACCTACACCGCCCAGGGCCGCATGAAGACCATGATCACGTCCAGCGGTATGACCACTTGGAACTACCACTCCGACTCAGGATTATTGGCTAACAAAATTTATGGCGCTCAAACTGCTTACAGCCTGACCTACACCCCCGCAGCTCGGCCTTTAACCAAGACCATCACCTATGATGAAGCGTCGAGAATCAAGAACGTCTCTTTACCCAGCGGTTATTCCATGGCATTCTTGAGTCCAAGCGGAAGCTACTCTGCGCAATACGGCTACCATCCGCAGTCGAATGTGATTTCAACCATTGCTATGAAAAATAACAACAACCCGCTGCTAGATGTTGTTTATGATCGTTTGCTCAATGGTGCTATCAAGGATGTAGCTTACACAGCAGCGGGTGGTAACACATCCTTAGCGCGTAGCTTATACGGGTTTGATGATCTCAGCCGCCGCAAGCAGTTGACGAGGGAAGATGCCAGCACTTGGGACTGGGGTTACAATGCCCGCAGCGAGGTGGAGACGGCTGCGCGCAAATTTCCAGATAACGCCGCCGTGCCGTTGGAGTCCTTTGGCTACACCTTTGATGCCATCGGCAATCCGCTCACTCGGACTCAAGGCACCCGCAGCAGGACGTTCACGCCGAATGCCCTCAACCAGATCGCCACCCGCACGCAGCCGAGCTTTTTACCCATCACGGGCAGTGCCAGTAGCACGGCGAATGTGATCGTCAACAGCACTGCCACGCAGCGTAAGCAGGGCTACTTCTGGGCAGAAGTTCCAGTGAATAACAGTGCCAGTGCGCTCTATGAAAAGGTAAACGTCACCAGCTCACTGCCAGGTGCTGGGGTAGGTGGTGCAGATCTCATCACTAAAATCACTGGCTCACTCTATGTGCCGCCTGCCAACCAAACGCCCATGTACGACGCAGATGGGAACCTCACGCAGGACAGCCGCTGGGACTATGCCTGGGATGCCGAGAACCGCCTCGTGAGCATGACAGAGCGGGTGAATAGCGCGGCCCCATCCCCCAACAACCCACCACGCACGAAGTTGGAGTTTGTTTATGATCCACTGAGCCGCCGAGTCGGGAAACGAGTGTACCGCTGGCCGTCAGGAAGCACGGCATGGGTGCTAGACAGAACGGTGAGATTTTTCTGGGACGGCTGGCACCTTGTCTATGAAAAACACACACCAGCCTTCAGCGGCATCGTGCGGGACTTTCATTACATCTGGGGAAATGATCTCAGTGGAGAGCGTGGAGGTGCCGGTAGTGTCGGAGGTCTCTTGTTTGCCATCAGTGCAGGTTCTTATACACAGACTAATCCTGGCCGCGTGAGACAAATTTTTGATTACAACTACATTCCCGCCCAAGATGCCAATGGGAACGTGACCTCGCTGTTAGCCATCAACTCAGATTTATCTATCAAAATAGATGCCAGCTACCACTACGATGCCTTTGGCCAAGAAAGTGCCAACACGCTACGCAGTAACGATGTCAATGGCCGTGAGTTCCCCTTCAGGTTCAGCGGCAAATATCACGACGCAGAGACGGGGCTGGCTTATTACGGCTACCGCTACTACAATCCCGAGTTAGGCAGATGGATCAGCCGAGACCCCATTGAGGAAAGCGGCGGGGTGAATCTGTATGGGTTTTGTTACAACGACCCCGTCAACAATTATGATAATGACGGAAGACAAGTCTTCGGATTGCGCATGAGTCCAATACTGGAGCCGTTTGTTAGACCTGGACCAATCGTGGAACCAATGGTCCGGCCTACCAGTCCATTGGCTTCAAATCCTTACCCTAATTTGCCCTTGCCCGTCGCACCGCCGACTCCGCAGCCATTGCCAGAACTTTCGCCCCAGCCTAGAAAAGCACAGACCAGTCAGTTACCTGAGCAACCCAAAGGTCAAAACAGTCCTGAATATTTGTATCGATCCATGATGGCGACATCAGGATTACCAGGTCTGATTTTTGGTGGACCACAGCTTGGTGAATCAGCAAGAAAACTTGGGGTGAGAATTGAGGGGAATCAGAATGGGGTGGCATTGGTAAAGACCCTGTTTGGTATATCCTTCCACAACAAATAACAGGTAAGCTGAAGTATGTTCAAGATAAGCCGACACATGGGGTTATCTCACCGTCAGTCTGTATGCCTTACAAAGAATACAAAGCAGCTCTAGAATCTACTCAGAGAGATTGGATGCGGATTAGTAAAGCCAAATGAAGATAGAGTTTTATATCGACCAAATTATCGCTGGCCTTCGAACTGGGCTTTCATTGCTCGAAGTGCGTGAAATAGCATGTAAAATGGCTGCGGATGGCTATGAAAAAGAAGTTGTGTTAGAAAAAATGGCAGAAGCACGCTTTTCGCTGAGTAGTGATGAAGAAGATCGGCTTTTTGAAGTTATGGATTGTGTGAGCGGATGGTGCCAAGCTAAGTATCGTGTTTACCCGCCCTGATTTTGATGACAACTGTTCTAGAAAGCCACTCAGAATTTGTGGACCCGAATCAGCCCTTGCAGATGAATATAGAATTCTACATAGATCAAATCGTTAACGGCATTCACTGCAACATGATGCTTCTAGATCTCAGGCAAATAGCGTGCAACATGGCTGCTGATGGTCATAAAATGGAAGATGTCTTGAAAGCTATGGAGCATGCCCGCAAGAATTTAAGCAGCGACGATGAAGACCGCTTACTCGAGGTTATGGATTTTGTTAGCGGTTGGTGCCAGGCCCATTTGTGTGTTTATCCGCCTTGATACCATCGATCTCTGCCATGCCTCCTCAAAATGAACCCACGAGCCAACCAATGGCATTGGCTGTGCCAACCCACTAAAATTAAGTCTATCAAACATCAAGGTGTCAGAAAGACAGGTTTTATTTCGATATTGAAGTCAACCGAATTCACTGTGTGGGGGCAATGAAACAAAGCACTCTAGTTTATTTAACGGCAGCTTTTCTCGGTTTGGTGTGGTATGTGTTAGTATTTAAACTCACCATATTGAATGGCAAACTAGGCGGCCAAGATCGTGCGCCGGCACTGGAATTTTTAGCCGTGTGTACGCTGCCGATAATATTACTTGTCGTTGCCTTGTGCACATTATCTGAAGTGAAAAAAACGTTTAATAAATGGTTAAGTCTATTCTGGTTTGCGTTAATTTTTCTCCCGCCAATAACCGTGTTCGTTTTCATTTTACTTGGCATCTTTCAATGAACATGATGCAAATCAAGTGAATCTGCGTTTACACGCTAGATGACATCAACCGCCGCAGCACCACCACCATGACAGAAGGCACCACCACCACCTGGGGTTACAACGACCGCAGTGAAGTGACTTCAGAATCTGAAGCGCTGCCTGGACCCGTTCTGCTGCCACCGTATGCGAACGCTTTTACTTATGATCACATTGGCAACCGATTGACAGTATCCGTCAAACCTAGCACCGTCGGAAGATCGTAGTCTGCAAGTGTCGTAGCTGCCAAGCTACGACACTTATGCTTACAGCCGA
>JAPLUM010000001.1 GCA_026397605.1 Verrucomicrobiota bacterium
AATGTGATGAGATCTACTAGTTGGGATTTGAACTGATTCAGCCTGGCTCTGCGGCTAAAGAAACGCATCATGCTTCGCCGAACCTCGGGCAATGTAAAGAAAGGCCAAAAGCTCCTTCCTTGTCCCCCGTTCAAAGCCTTCAGCAATGTTATTACTCACGCTAAGCGAACAGCGGTCCAATTGATCCTGTTTGCCACGAGTGATCAGCCGATCAGCATCCATCAAGAAATCTTCTGCAAGCTCTGCCAACTGAATCGCCGCCTGCCAAACGGGCACATCTTCAAAACGTTTATAAGTCATAGATATTGAGGATTTGAATGGTTCAAACTGACTCATGGAATAAAGCACCGTCTGAGGAATCTCAAATCTCAAATTTCAGATCTCAAATTTCAGATCTCAAATCTCAAATCTCAAACCCTAACGACACTTTCTATCTGGGTGGAAGAGAAGACAAAGCCGCCAAGGCGTAACTTCAAGTGCTGCGCGGTTTTTGAGAGCTTCCGCTTGGGCTCTTCCACGGCCTGGAGCAGGCCTTCACGCTCACGCGCTTCACCGCGTAATTGCACCCGCACTTGCTTCCCCAGAGGCACACCCCAGCGTTTTTCAAAGGCGCGCCGTGCTGCCTCAATCTCTGCTTTACAGTCCGTGTAGCCTGACTCATCAGCCTTAGATGGTAGTTCTGCCTCCTTTTTAGCCGCCTCTTCTTGTTACCGTTCCCTAGCGACTTCCAGCTTCCATTGCTCATAGCCATCGACAGGCGAATCCCCTGCCTGTTGGAACAGCTCCAGATCCGCCACCACCGCAGCAGCCCTGCCTGGCGCGCCATCCAAAGCCCAGAGCTGCGTTTTAACAGGGCTATCTTCAGGGGGGTGATCAGGCATGGCAGTGAGAGTCAGCGGGCACGAAGAGGCCGTTGCCGAAGTGAAAAAAGCGACTTACACAGCCGATGATGAGGTGAAGTTGCGGTAATACACGTCTTTAACAAAACGTTCGCAGCGGTAGAGACGAAAAACACCACGCGGAGCTAGCTGGCGGTGATCGGGCGTGTCTTCTTGGCTTTCTGCTAGGGCGATGAGGCTGCGGGTGGTGGTGATGTCGATAGGAGTTTCCCACAAAGGCCATGTCCAGGTGACGGCTTTAGCGATTTCTGAGAAGCCTGTGGTACAGAGTCCGGATTGGCGAGGGTGAACTGGGTGCAGTGCAAGCCCTGAGACGGCGAGGGCGCTGGCTCCAATCATGCCGCCTTGCTTTTTGCGCTCTGGGTCGCCGCTGGGATTGCGCCAGCGAAGGGCGTAGCGGACGTCATCAAGAGGATCCCAGCGGAGGCTCAGAGCTTCAGTGGGGTCGTCATAGGCCCAAGGGGCGAAGAGAGTCTTGGTGAGGTGCTCGGGCGTAAGCGAGAGGAGCTGATTAGCCATGATGCCGAGGAAGTGCTGGTGACCTGCACCACGCACGGTGCGGAAGGCGGTGTCTTCTGCGAGGCCTTCGTCATCTTCACACGCGCTGCTGCATAGGGCAGCGAGGGTGGCGGCGTGAATGGGCTGCTCAATAGCAGTAGCCTGAGCTTGCAGTTCCCAAGCACGCCATTCTGGAGCTTTGAACTTGGTATCAGGTCCGTAGTTAAGGTGGGAGGCTGCGTGTTCAAGCCAGCGGCGTTGCAGTTCATTAAGCTCAGCCTTGAAGGCTGCTTTGCAGGCTTTAATGTCTGCTTTGGTAAGGCTTTTGTCCTTCTCGACTTGTTTGAAAGCGATTTCGATTTGCTCAGTGCGAGTGCGGAGAAGTTCACGGGCGGTGAGTCCAACACTAGGATCAGTTGGGCCGCCAATGAGGGCAGTATGGAGTGCTTTAATCAAGTCCGTCTCGGTGACTGGATGTGCGGTGTGCAGGCAGGCTTTTTCAGTGCGGCGATTCCAAGAAAGCCTTGGTTTCCAGGTCGGATGATGATGGGCGAGTTGCCGCAGGGTGCCGAGAGCAGCAAGGTAACCGACGCTGTTGCCACCATCGAGACCGATTAGAGGGAGAGTGTGGGCGTTCATGCTAGCTGCTTTTGGGTTTGCTCACTGGCGCTGACTTGCTGGTCGGCGAGGCGGAAGAGAGATTCTAGCCAGGCAAGGCCCCAGGGGCCAAAGCGGGCTTGAAGCTGCCAGAAACGTTCACTGATGCCGCTATCCAAGCGCTCTAAGCCGGAGGCAGCAGGGTGGGTCAGGGTGTGACTGGCTGCGGTGCAGGCGACGCTAAGTTTGGTGCCTGTGTCGTC
>JAPLUM010000357.1 GCA_026397605.1 Verrucomicrobiota bacterium
GCCGCAGCTGAAAACAACAAGCCCAACATCGTCTTCATCTACGCCGATGACTGGGGATGGGGAGATCTATCTTGCCATGGCAGCACTTGGTTGAATACGCCGAATCTCGATAAACTCGCGAGCGAGGGCATCGACTTTCAGCAGTTCAATGTGTTGAGCCCGATTTGCTCACCCAGCCGCACAGCCGCCATGACCGGGCGCTTCCCATCTCGCTTTGGTATCAATTCAGTCTTCGGAGGTGGCAAGCCGCCGGAGATGCCGGACTGGTTGGATCCCAATGCTCCCACCACACCTCGCTATCTCAAGGCAGCGGGCTATCGCACGGGCCACTTTGGCAAATGGCATCTAGGGGAAGGTGGACCAACGATGGCGGACTACGGCATCGACGATTCGGCAGTGTATCACGGGCCGGGGCCGAAAACCCCAGCCAGCGGAAATGACATTCCCGAACACGCCGTGAAGTTTATCGATGCCAACAAAGACCACGCTTTTTACGTCAATGTCTGGCTACATGAGAGCCATCTGACGCATAGCCCGTCGGATGCATCCATGGAGCACTGGAAGCATCTCGATCCCAGGCAGCAAGTCTATGCGGCAGTCATCACCGATGGCGACAACAAGGTCGGCATGATTCTCGATGCCTTGGATCGCTGTGGCATCACACAAAACACGATGGTGGTTTTTTCCAGTGATAACGGTCCTGCCAAACTCAAGGAGGGCGACAAAGGCGAGCCCGGCAAGTATCGCAGTCACTACAATGTCGGCGAAACTGGAGGCTTGCGCGGACGAAAGACCAGCCTGTTCGAAGGCGGCGTGCGTGTGCCCTTCCTCATGCGCTGGCCGGGCCGCGCCCCTGCCGGAGTGAAAGACACCACCACAGTGCTCACCGCCGTTGATTTGCTCCCCACCTTCTGTGCCGCTGCTGGAGTCACTCCACCACCAGAAGCCAATGGCGATGGCGAGAACCTCTTGGAAGCATTCAAAGGCAAGCCAGCCCAGCGCACCCGCCCCATTTTCTGGAGAACCGCTGGCAACAAATCCGACCCCAACTACTGGCCAGATCTAGCCGTTCGTGACGGCGATTGGAAACTGGTCACCACCTTTGATGGCAAGCAAACCGAGCTGCATAACCTCACCTCAGATCGCAGCGAGGATATTGCCAAAGATCAGTCCAAACAAAACCCGGAGATCACAGCGCGGCTGAGCAAGCTCGTGCTCGATTGGTATGCCACTCTTCCCACCACAGCGGACCCTAGCTGCCTGAGCACAACGCCACCCCACGAGCCACAGAAGAGCGGCAAGAAGCCCGATGCCAACGCCAAAGCAACGGCCAAAGATCGTAACATCCCCTTCAACCGCTGGGACACAAACAAAGATGAGTTCCTCAGCTTTGATGAATACGAAACCGGCCAAAAAGGCGGCAATGAACTCGCTTCCCGCTACCAGGCCTTCGATAAAGACAACGACGGCAAAGTAAGTCGAAAGGAGTTTGTTGGAAAGTAGCGTGGCCTTTCTAGCAGGTTTCTCTAAATCCAGGCTAGAAAGCCTTGGCTCCATCGTTTCAGCGCGGACATGAATCACGTCCAGCTCCTCACTGTCCTTCTATTTGCGGTGTTACCCAGATTGAACGCAGTCGAGACTTCCAAACCCAACGTCGTCCTCATCCTCGCTGACGACCTTGGTGTGGAGTGCCTTTCCGCCTATGGTGGCAGCTCGCACAAAACGCCGAATATTGACCGTCTCGCTCAAGAGGGCATGCGCTTCACCCATTGTTTCTCGAATCCATTCTGCTCGCCCTCACGAGCACAGTTACTGACTGGCCGATACCCTTTTCAAAATGGGCTCAAAGTCGTCCTCCACAGCAAGAACCAAGAAGACCTCTACCTTCATCCTACCCAGCCAAGTTTTGTGCGTCAGCTCAAGCAGCACGGCTACACCACACAGATCGTTGGCAAATGGCATGTGGCCTTGGAACACAAACACAACACCACCCGCGAGTTCGGCTTCGATCACTACCAGAGCTGGCAGATCTTCGATGAACAGGGGGCACGAACCGCCCGCTACTGGAACCCCTACCTCATGCGCGATGACCGCATCATCTCTGACGAGATCAAAGACCGCTACGGCCCGGATGTGGACCTGGAAGTCTATCTCGACTTCATCAAAGCCAGCGCCAAGAGCAAGACGCCCTTCCTCGCCCACTACTCGACCTGCCTGACGCATTACCCCTGGGAACCCACGCCGGACAGCCAAGACAAAACCTATCGCTCACCACGCGAGGGCCACAAAGGCGACCCCAAATACTTCCCTGAGATGGTCGCTTATCTCGACAAGCAAATCGGTGTCATGCTCCAAACCCTCGATGACCTCGGCATCGCCGAAAACACCCTCATCCTCTTCATGGCTGACAACGGCACCGACGACGATCTCGTCCACACTTGGGGCGATGGCAAAAAGGTCGCTGGTGGCAAAGGCAGCATGACGGATCGCGGCACACACATCCCGCTGCTCGTCCGCTGGCCAGGTCACATTCAGCCCGGCACCACTTGCAAGGACCTCGTCGATCTCTCCGACATCTTCCCCACTCTCTGCGAACTCACCGGCGCCAAACTGCCCGAAGAAAAAATCCACGGTCGATCCTTTGCCCCGCAACTCCTCGGCAAACCCGGCCAACCCCGCGAATGGATTCACATTCAAAACGGCAATGACCGTCAAGTCCGAAACCACGACTACATGCTCAACAACAAAGGCCAGCTCCGCCGCGTCGTCGAACTCTGGCAAGCACCCGCCAAGCCCGACGAAAACCTCAACCCCGAGAAAGAAGCTGCTGCACGCCAGCAGTTACAAGCCGCCTTTGATGCCCTAGGGAAATAAGGAAGAGCGACTGTCGGCCCACCCCTTAGATTCCATCAAATACGGCATCACGGGTGGCGGTACTTCCATCATCTGGACACAGGACAGCGAGATCTGGAACAATTGTTTTCTCGACACCCGCACCGCAAAGCATGAGCACTACTACGGCATCAAATGACGCCAGGAAAACGGCCAAAGATTCATCACAACACCATCAAGGTGAATTTCTCCATCGATTTTCCTTTTGAAAACGATGAGGACATCGTGATAGCAGCGCGTTGTAAGCTAAGTTAAATACATGACACATTTTCTCTCATGAAACGCAGAACCTTTCTCACCACCGCCACCGGACTCGCCGCTAGCACGGCCCTGCCGGGATTAGCCATTGGCAAGCCGGGAAAGTCCGCCAATGGCAAGCTCAACATCGCCTTCATCGGATCGGGTGGGTGGATTGCTCAGCAGCCTTACAACCAAGGGTGCTCGGAGGAAAACTTGGTGGCTTTTTGTGATGTGGATCGCAACCATTGCGCGGAAAACATGAAGGCTTGGCGGACGACCCAGCCCTTCTTTGAGGACTTCCGAGTCATGCTCGACAAGATGCACAAGGAGATCGATGCCGTGGTTATCTCCACGCCTGATCACACGCATTTCCCAGCGACACTAGCCGCCATGGAGCGGGGTATCCATGTCTATACTCAAAAGCCGCTCACTCATAACCTCTGGCAGTGTCGCACACTGATGAAGGCCAAGGAACGCTACAAGGTCATGACTCAGATGGGCAATCAAGGCCACGCAGGCGATGGCATCCGTGATTCCGTCGAAGCAGTGCGTGGAGGCGTGATCGGCGATGTCAGCCAGGTTTTCTGCCGCAACAGTGGGCCACAAATGGGCGGGCCGCACTTTGCCAATCCCGCTGTCATGCCGCCACCATCGTCACCGGTGCCTGCGGGGCTTGATTGGGATCTCTGGCTCGGCCCAGCTGCCAAGCGCGACTACTGCGCCGACTATCTCCCACAGAAATGGCGGGCGTTTTATGACTTCGGCAACGGCATGTTGGGAGACTGGGGCTGCCACACACTGGACACACCCGTTTGGGCACTCGATCTCGATCCTCCCACGGCTGTCGAATGCTTGCGGCGTGAGTCTTCGCTCGATGGCGTGATCCCAAGCGCGAGCCACATTCGTTTTCACTTTCCCGCAAAAGGCAGCCGAGGACCCGTCGCGCTCGATTGGTTCGATGGCCCGCAGGATTGGACCCAAGTGGGCCGCATCGAGAAGTTCGGCATCGAACACATGGCCAAGAGCAGCCCAGCCTGCTGGCTTGTCGGGACCAAGGGACTGCTCGGCTGCGGCACGCATGCTGGAGCACCTATGATCCTGCCACAAGAACTGCGGAGCCAATGGCAGGCCAAGCCACCTGCACAAACTATGCCCCGAGTGGCAGGTGGGCCGTTCCGCGAGTGGCTACGCGCCATCAAAGGAGAAGGCCCCGAGCCCGGATCAAACTTCGACTACTCCGCCAAGCTCACCGAGATCATCCTGCTCGGCGTGCTCGCCCAACGTTTCAACTCCCGCATCGAATGGGATGCCAAAGCAGGCCGCATCACCAATCACCCTGAACTCAACGCTTTCGTCAAAGAACCCGCTCGCGAGGGCTGGAGCTATGGTGAGGCTCTTTGAACACTCCTCTTTCATTTTCTCCGACCATGAAACACACTTTGCTTCTATCCATTCTCTTCACCACGCTTGTGGCCCAAGCTGCACCCAAAACAGAACACAAAGCGTGGACCGATCCTGAGTTCGCGCTCCGTGAGGACGCCGATTTTGCCATTCAAGGCGAATACCGCAGTGCCGATGGTAGCCCAGCGATGGGCGGTCAAGTCGTGGCACTTGGTAGCGGACGATTCGATGTTCACCTCCTCGATGGCGGCCTGCCTGGAGCAGGCTGGGAACCTGGCAAGACGCACACCTTGCTGAAAGGCGAGCGCAAGGATACTGCCATCCAGTGCGCCGATGATTCATGCAAAACTACCGCCAGCATCGCTAACGCACAGCTTTCCATCACTTTAGCTGATGGCATGAAGCACACACTCAACCGCATCAAGCGCAACAGTCCTACGCTTGGCGCCAAAGCCCCCGAAGGCTCAATCGTGCTCTTTGATGGCAGCAACGCAGAAGCCTGGGAGAATGGCAGAACCGAAAACGGCTACCTGCTGTCCACAGGCTGCACCAGCAAACAACGCTTTGGCAGCTACACACTGCATGTCGAGTTCCGCAC
>JAPLUM010000099.1 GCA_026397605.1 Verrucomicrobiota bacterium
GAGGCCGATGAAGTTATCGAGCACGATTTGGGCGACAGCGTGCTCTTTCAGATCAAAGCCAACGCATTCGTTCCATCCGACCTATTTAGCCCTATCTCAGTCAAAAAGCTCTCGCCAGTGCTTCCGGTACCATCGCGCAAAAATATGAGCGTGCCCTTCACCAGTTGTGCGGAGATGCTGAAACACGATGGCGCGCAAAACACGCCGATCTGGCAACTAGCCATCGAGTATGAGCGCGCGCGCGGTAATTTTACTGAGCGTGAAGTCATCGATAAGATGATCGCCATCGTGCGCATCCTGCGGAAGTCCATCGCCAGTGGCATTGCAGGCACGAGCTACGAAGACCGCGTGCTGCATCATCAAAGTGGCAAGTTTGCCGAACTCATGAATGCAGGCCGCTTGCTGGATGGTGGTGCTTTGAATCGTATCGTGCTCTACGTCACTGCCCTCATGGAAGTGAAGAGCAGCATGGGCGTCATTGTCGCCGCACCGACTGCCGGTGCTTGTGCAGCACTGCCTGGAGCCGTCATCGCCATGGCGGAGGCCATGGACCAAGATGAGGAGCAAATGGCCAAAGCCATGCTCGCCGCTGGACTGATTGGCGTCTTCATCGCCACACGATGGACCTTTGCTGCGGAAGTCGGTGGCTGCCAGGCTGAAGGTGGCTCTGCTTCCAGCATGGCCGCTGCGGCACTCATCACGCTTTCCGGCGGCACGCGCGATCAAGGCATCGCCGCTGCCTCCATGGCTTTCCAGTCCATGCTCGGCCTGATCTGCGATCCCATTGCGAATCGCGTTGAAGCTCCTTGCCTCGGCAAAAACGTCATGGCCGCCAGCAACGCGCTCTCCTGCGCTAACATGGCCCTAGCAGGCTTCGATCCTCTCATTCCGCTCGATGAAGTCATCGACGCTGCCAAACACGTCTCCACCATGATGCCCCGTGAGCACCGCTGCACCTCCCTCGGAGGTCTCGCCATCACGCCGACTTCGTTGGAGATTGAGCGAAAGCTGGCGGGATTAAAAAAGGGCTGCGGCAGCTGTGGGTGTCATTGAACTTGCTCATGCGTATTAATAAAGCTAACCTCAGGTCATGGTTTCTGAGCTTACACCTGAATACATTGCCACGCTCCGCCTTATGACAGGAGCGCAAAAGCTGCGTACTTCATTTCAGCTCTACTGGGGGGCTCGCAGACTGAAGGCAGCTCGGCTGCGCCAGCAATATCCCGGCTGGAGTGAGCAGGATGTTCAACAACGTGTGAAAGAGATCTTTCAGAATGCAGTCACCTGAGCCTTATTTGATCTTCACGCGGAAGCTTGAGCAGCTAGACCTGCGCTACATGGTCAGTGGAAGTATAGCGGCTATTTTCTATGGCGAACCGCGAATGACAAACGATGTGGATATCATCGTGTTTTTGCGCAGAGAAGATGCCGAGCGGCTCATCCAGGCTTTTCCAAGCGAAGACTTTTATTGTCCACCCAAGGAAGTGATTGAGGCTGAAAGGATTCGTCATCAGCGTGGTCATTTCAATTTGATTCATCATCAGACCGGTTTCAAAGCTGACATCTATCTCACAGGGCGCGATGAACTACACGCTTGGGCATTCAATCATTTAGTCGAAGCCGATCTCGAAGGCGACAGGATCGTTTTCGCGCCACCAGAGTACGTCATTATTCGCAAACTACAATTCTTTCGTGAGGGAGGATCAGAGAAGCATTTGCGTGATATTCATCGTATGTTAATCGGCCTTGGTGATGATTGGCCAATCACTTCTCTGCAAGGCATGATTCAAGAAAACAGGCTCGAACTTGAGTGGGCTATGGTCAAAGAGCAGAAGTCCTGATGATAAGGCGCAGTCGGGTCATGGCTGTCATTGAGCCTTTATGACGCGGTCTTGATCTCCAATCCCGCCAGCCACGGCGCGCTGATTTGGGGAGGCATTCCGCCGAAGGGCTGGTAGGCGGGGAGCTGGATGATGCTCATGCTATGCTGCTGATTGGCGATGAAAAAGAGGGCCTCAGCG
>JAPLUM010000277.1 GCA_026397605.1 Verrucomicrobiota bacterium
GATGTAGATCTTCAATATAATAAAATAATCAATAATGATTGTCAAGTTTGAGAGTTGGTTTTCTCGAAAGGACTGATGCGGAGTTCGGATTTCAATCCCAGACCAAAGATCTAGTCACGAAAAACAAAGTCAGTAGTTCGCGCCTTTAGATTCTAAAAAATAGGCAAGACGCCTCTGGCCAACCTCAGGCGTGAAGCCTAATCTTCGCGGATGCCCATAACCGCTTCCAAATCACGGCTAAGCCTGACTCAGCTCCATCTCTCCGTACTTCTGGCGGGTGGCGCAGGATTGTTTGCCAAATGGGTGGAGGCAAGCCCAGCAGTCATCACCTGCGGGCGGACGTTGTTTGGTAGCGCCTCCATTGCCGTCGTGGTTGCACTCATGAAGTCTGATCTCTGGGTGAGGAGTCGTAAAGACTTACTCATGATGGCTCTTACAGGCGTGATCCTGGCGATACAGTGGTTTTCGTTTTTTGTGTCTATCCGCGTTTCGACGGTAGCAATAGGTCTGCTGGCGTTCTCTTCCTTTCCGCTGTTTGTGACTTTTCTGGAGCCGCTCGTCTTTAAAGAGCGGCTGCAAAGTCGTGATGTGATCACGGCGGTGCTGGTGGTGGTAGGGCTGCTCTTAGTGACGCCGAGCTGGGATCTTGGTAATCACCTGACTCAAGGGGTGCTCTGGGGTGTTTTTTCTGCATCCACCTATGCGCTTCGTTCTCTCATGAGTCGCTGGTATGTGCGGGTCTATGCGCCGCTGACGGTGGCGTTTTATCAGCAGGCTTTTGCAGCTCTGTGCGCGCTGCCTTTTGCGCTAAGCTGGCAGGGCTCTATCAACGGGCGGGATCTGGGTTTATTGATCATTCTTGGCGTCGTCTTTACCGGGCTGGCCCAGGGGCTGGCCGTAGCCAGCCTGCGACATCTGCGCGCTCAGACGGTCGGTGTGGCCTATGGCATGGAGCCGGTGTATGGAGTTGTCTTTGCCTGGTTGCTCCTGCATGAACTGCCAAGCGCGCGCACGCTTTGCGGAGGTGCCCTGATCTGTGGTGCGGTACTTTGGGCATCCTTTAGACAGAGCTCGCCAGTGGAGCATGAACTGTCAGATCAGGCAGAGTAATACTGCTTGTTTGAGAATCTGTAACGCTAACCTAGGGGCGGGACCATTCTGTCCAAACTCAGCTGGGGGGCCTATGCCCCGTGACCAATATCAAGGCTTCCACCAGGCATCCAGCTTGGCGGTGAGTTCGGTGACTTTCGCGGCTTGTTCGCTGGCGAGGTTCTTTTCCTCGGTGGGGTCGGCTTTGAGATCGTAGAGCTCGGTGATGTCGTCGGGCTGGTTGGCTTTGTTCGGGAAGATGAGCTTGCTGTGGCCATCAATGATCCAGCGCCATTTGAGGCTGCTGGAGGGGACCTGAATATCGACAAAGTTATGCGTGAAGCATTCGCCATAGATCGTCTTGCGTGCGGCAACGGCGGCGCTGTCGAGCAGGTTCAGGCCGGGCATGTCCTTGGTGGGCTCTAGGCCTGCGGCCTTTAGGATGGTGGGGGCAAAATCGAGCGACATGGCGAGGTCGTCTGACATCTTCGGCTGCACTTTGGCTGGCCAGCGGAACATGATGGGGCTGCGCAGGCCACCGTCGTATTGGCTCTGCTTGGATTTGTCAGCATACTTGCCAGTCTGGGGATTGGTAATCCAGCCGTTGTCAGAGACATAAACGACGATGGTGTTCTCACGCAGGCCTTGGTCATCCAGATGCTTCAGCAGCTGACCGCAGGTTTCATCAAACCAATCGACCATGGCCCAGTATTTGGCCACGTGCTCGCTGGGGGCTTTGTCCTTGTATTTGTCAAACAGACGCTGCGGTGGCGTATGCGGATCATGCGGCATCATGGGCGCATACCAGACGAGGAAGGGTTTTTGCTGCTGCTTCGCCTGACCGATGAAGTCGTAGATGGGCTGCATGGTTTTGCGTCCGATGTCCAGGCCGGTATCGCCATGGCGACCACCTTTGGTCATGCCGCTGGTGAAGCCGCCGCGCGAGTAGTGTTTCTGCCACCATTTGCCCGTTTGCAGGCTGAGATAACCTTTTGCGGCAAGGCGAGAGGGCAGGGTGCCGGCTTCTTCGAGGTGTTTGCTCATGATCTCGCGTCCGGCATCAAAGAGCGGGCTGGCTTGGAATTCTTTTGGCTTCATGCCAGCTGGCGCACCAGGATCGTTGCTAGTGACTTTATGCTGATGCGGATACAGGCCGGTGATAATGCTGGCGAGACTAGGGCAGCAAAGGCTGCTAGGCACATAACCGCGCGTGAAGGTGAGGCTTTCTTTGGCCAGCTTATCGAGGTTCGGCGTCTGAAGGTGGGGATGCCCCATGAAACCGTAGTCACTCCACAAGTGGTCGTCTGAAATGATCATGACCACGTTTGGCGGTGTATCAGCGGCTGGAGAGATGCTGGCCAGCAGGGAAATAGAAGTGAGAAGAGCAAAAAGACGCATTAGGCCTCACTGAACGCAGATGAAGGATGGGATCTAGCCTTAAAATGAAACATGTTCTATTGAACATTTCTCAAGTCTGGCTAGTATTCAGCTGTGCCCCATTCTGCTCCAGCGCCTGCCCTGCGATGGCTGTTCCTTGATCTGAACAGCTACTTTGCCAGCGTGGAGCAGCAGATGGATGAACGACTGAGAGGCCGCCCAGTGGCCGTCGTACCCATGATGTCGGATGCCACCTGTGCCATCGCCGCCAGCCTTGAGGCGAAAAAGTTTGGTGTCAAAACCGGCACCAATATCGGTGACGCCAAGCGCATGTGCCCTGGGCTCATTCTTGTGCAGGCTGATCACGCCCGCTATGTGGCCTTTCACGACAAGATCAAGGAAGAGATCGAGCATCACTACCCGATCGAAGTCGTGGGATCGATCGATGAAATGGGCCTGCTGCTGGATACGCGACATCAGGAGGAGTCGGTGGCTCTGGACCTTGCCCGCCGAATCAAAGCTGGGCTGCAAAAGAACGTCGGTGAATGCATCACCTGCTCCATCGGGATCGCGCCGAGCAAGTATCTGGCAAAACTGGCGAGTGATCTGCAAAAGCCCAATGGCCTGACCGTGTTGCACCTGCATGACATGCCCGCAAAAATTTCCCATTGGAAGCTGACTGACCTCTGCGGCATCGGCAAACGCATGGAGCCGCGCTTTCATGCAGCAGGCATACGCATCGTCGAGCAGCTCTGGCAGGCTAGCTCGCAGGATCTGCATCAGATCTGGGGTGGTGTGGGCGGGGACCGCTTTTGGCGTGAGCTGCATGGACAGGACTTGGGTCACTTTGCCACCCAGCACAGCAGCATCGGCCACAGTCACGTGCTGGCCCCCGAGTTCCGCAAACCACCTGAAGCGGCGATTGTGGCCAAGCGCCTGCTTTCTAAAGCCGCCAGCCGACTCCGCCGCACAGAGTATCGTACACGCAGCCTCAGCCTCGGAGTGCAGACGGAGGATCGTAAGTATGGTGAAGCCAACGTGAGGCTACCCCAGGCCGTGTCAGACACCTTCACGCTCATGCAATGCCTGGATCAGCTTTGGCCACAGGTCATGGAGCAGATCCGCTGGCAGCGAGTGAAGAAAATCAGCGTCACGCTCAATCAACTGCAATCCTGCGCTGATCCTCAGCAGCTGGAGCTTTTCCCAGAGCTGCAAGCCGTGCAATCAGACACTCAATCACGTCGAGAAAAGCTCTCTAAAATCATGGATCAAGTGAATCAAGACTATGGCCGCGACAGCATCGCACTGGGCTTCGTGCCAAATCAGGCCAAGACCTTCTCCGGCACCAAAATCGCCTTTAGCCGAATCCCTGAGAACGCGGAGTTTCAGGAGTGACTGCCTGCCAGATCACACAAATAAAAATCAGCGACCAAAGCGATCATAATATTGCGCTTCATACTTTTCGTAGCGCTTGATGAGTTCCGCGTTTTTCGATTCGATTTGAGTGAGACTCGTTTTCACATCCAGAGCGATAGGCATGTACCAATCCACCTGCGCAAAATGCTTTTGCATTTCCTCATTGATGAAAGAGTAACCATGACGAGCGTAAATTTCATTCCGCATGATTTGGAGCTCGTTTGGCAGAATGTTTTCGACATCCGCTGCTTTAAGGAGCTTTTTTGAGGCCTGAGGATACTGCCCCACTTTAGGGTCGTATTTAAATTTCTTGGCGACCAAGTTTAAGCGCACCTGCTCGGCTGGGTTTGAAAGAGGTTCCCAATATCCATGCAGAGAGCGGTCTTTGAAACTCAAAGTCAGTGCAAAGACGCCGTCTTCCTTATGATCTCCAGGCTCTTTGGCTATAATGGCAAAATCTCCCTTAGGTTCTCGACTCCAAGAGCCACTGAAAGCACGTTCGTTAGCCGTCACGATGCTGTAACCCATGACGGTCCTCCCAACGACTTTTTCAATACTCACGGTGATTTTATGTGGCCCAAACATGCCGACATAAGTTCCAACCATCATCGGACTATCTTCATCCTTAGATTGCACATCGAAGTTATCCGGCACATTTTGAGCACCACATGTTAGATGCAGGATGGCAAAGCTAAAAACTCAGGGCTTACGCATGGACAACATTGAATGACAGAGTGGCTATATAATGAAGATAGCGCTGTACAAATTACCATAACCACTGCTTAAGCTATGAGTGGACACTTCCCTTTCTCCGACTCCCTCCGCTCTTGCTCCTGGCGCTGAGCCCATCAGCCTTCTGCTCACCGGTCTTCGTGCCATTGCTGACACCCGCGCGCAGGGTCAAGTCCTTCACTCCTTGGGCGATGTTTTGCTCACGGCACTCTTTGCTACCATCGCCGATTGTGATGACTTCGTGAGCATGGGCATCTTTGCCAAAACTCAGCTCGCATGGATTCGCCAATACGTTCCCCTCGTCAACGGTGCCCCCTCACACGATACTTTTCGTAACGTCTTCATGATGATCAAACCCGCTGCGTTGCTCGCCATTACCTCCGCTTGGGTTGGCTCTCTGGAAGGCTTGCATGTTAGAATCGATGGCAAGGTCAATCGCGGAGTCAAAGACCCCGAGACAGGCCGTGGCAGACTGCATCTTTTGCGTGCTTGGGTTGGGGAAGTGGGACTCAGCGTAGGCCAAGCCGTGTGTGCGGAGAAAAGCAATGAATGGGCGACTTTGCCTGAGTTGCTGCGGAGCCTGGAACTCAAAGGCGCACTGGTGAGTATTGATGCCATGGCAGGCCATCCCCAAGCTGCTCAGCAGATCCATGAAGCCGGGGGAGACTGGATGTTAGCGCTCAAAGCCAACGAGAAAGGCGCGTTAGAGAAGATCAGTGCACATTTTCGCGAACTCTGTGGCCAACATGCCACCGTTCCAGAGGGCAAGTTACCAGAGGGTATCCCCGTGCCGAAAACGCTGCATCCATCTGAACTAGTGCCGCAGCAATGGCCCCCTGCGGTAAGCTGTCACAAGACTCAAGAAATGAATCGAGGTCGTTATGAAGAGCGTGAGGTCATTGTTGTGCCTGTTGGCGATTGGTGGCCTAAAGCTTTTTGGTGGTATGGTATCAAAAGCGTCATTTGCGTGATACGCAGGACGATGCGGCAACGCCATGATCGAGAGTTCCCGACGCAGGAAGTGCACTACTTTCTCAGTAGTCTCGAACCAACTGATGCGGCGGGTATTGCCGCGGCAATCCGCAAGCATTGGCACATAGAGAATGGCTGTCACCACCTTCTCGATGTGACCTTCGGAGAAGATCACAGCCAAGTGAGGGACCGAGCCTGTGCACAAAGTTTGACGCTATTACGAGAAATATCGGCCAAGCTCTTAAAGGACCATGAATCGAAAGGCTCAATTAGATCGAAGCGCAAAGAAGCCGCCTTTTCGCCCAACTTTAGGAGCAAGATCATTGCTTCTATTTTCCATAACGCCCATGCGTAAGCCCTG
>JAPLUM010000146.1 GCA_026397605.1 Verrucomicrobiota bacterium
CGGGGCGGGCTTTTAAAAGGAGGAAAAGGATGGGCTGGCGGCAGGTCTTTATGGCTAATTGGCCGGTGCTGGTGCTGGCAGCGTGGCGCGCATGGCGGCGAGGATGGCGTCTTTCGCCGCCTGCTCCGTGGGTGTGCTGGCAGGCACAGCGGCTGTGGCATCAATCGCGGCTTTCACTCCGGCCTCTGAGGCCTTGCTCACGGCTGCCAGACCCGCTGGCGTCAAGCTGCCTGCGCGCAGGGCATAGCCAGAGCTGGTGAAGGGTTTATCCGGGCCGATGAGCTGGAAAGGACCGGTGCCATCACTGAACCAGACCCGCAGGCGGAGGGGAGGATTGCTGAAAACACTGGCAGGCAGGGCGGCGGTCATATTGGCCAGGGCGGTATCGCCGAGCTGGACGGAAAACAGGCCTTTGCTCACCATCAGAGACAGCGCAGAGGTCGGCTCGCTGCCAGCGCTGCTGCTGCCGTCATGGCTCCAGACCGTGGTGGCCGCTGTGGCATCCACCAGCGCGAACTTGAGCTGACCGCTGCCCGAGTAGGCCGCGGCACCCGAGGTGATCTTCCCCTGATAATTGAGGAGTCCAGGCACCTGCGCCTGCGCCGTAAGCAGGATGGCGGCCATGATAGCGCCTGTGATGCAGATTCCGTGGTGTCAAAAGCAGCCACGAAGTGCTCCATACGCAAGAATCTAGGATAAGACGGACCCTCCTTTGACACGATAGGGCTAGGTTGTCAAAAGAGTCGCTGTGACGATTCACTCTAAAGATGAGACATTACGTGTGAGAGGGCACGTGAAATGGGTTCGTGGCCGAGGGAGGTGGGGGATGGCGTGGAAGGTACGGTCGTCGTGGACCCATCGGCGGAGGCTGATTGCTGTAGCTTTTGCAAGAGGCTCAATAAGGGTTGAGTAAATAACAAAAGTTCATGACGCTGGGCATACACGGCTATTCCCAGTTCTGGAATGACCTTCCAACGAGTTACACGTCCATTCTAATTTCCACGGTGGCATTCCAACGAGTTACAAGTCCATTCTAATTTCCACAGTGGCCTTCCAACGGGTTACAAGGCCATTCTTAATTTTAACAGTGGTCTTCCAACGAGTTACAAAGCCATTCTAATTTCCACGGTGGCCTTCCAACGAGTTACAAGGCCATTCTAATTTCCACGGTGGCCTTCCAACGAGTTCCCCAGGCACTCTAGTTTCTAGCAGACTATCCACGGCGCGCGGGGTGTGGAACGGAGAGTCACTTTGGTCGAGCTAGCGAGGAGCATCCCACAGGTGGGGCGCTTGGTCCTCCAGGCGCCGGGCGTCGAAGGCTGAGTGAGGCTAATCTTGTCAGGGGAGGTACGGTGATCATGGGACTGTCGGCGGAGGCTGGGGGACCAGCCTCTCTACCTGATGCGGGCTGCAGCCGACTTTTTTGCCTCAGCGACGTAACCTTTGAGCGCCTCAATATCATTCCACTTTTTCTTCTCTCCACGGCCTACGCGAAGAACGATGCAGATGGCTTGTAAGTGTGCTTTGATCGAATTCGGTGAGCAGCGGACGAAGGGTCCGATTTCTTCATGGCTTTTGCCTTTGGCAGCCCAGTATAAGATGCCAGCCCTGCGGGTGGTGAGTCGAAGCTCCTGACGGATGAGGGCGATTTCTGCCTTGTCT
>JAPLUM010000233.1 GCA_026397605.1 Verrucomicrobiota bacterium
GCCAGTACAGAGAGTCCGAAGCGTGAATAACCGAGACTGAGGACAGCTTAAATTTTCGCTACCTTATCTGCCGCAGCAGCCTTCTTTGTGGCCTTTTTTACACCACCAGGATCGAGTCGCGATTGCACCTCTGTTACCGCAAGCCCGAGGAACTTAGCGGTCTTAGGAGCATTTTCTTCAAAATGACGATAGGCCAAACGAACGATTTCTTTATCCATCCAAGGCAAGAGTTCGATGTCAGGCGAGGTCTGCGCTACATGGATCAATGTCGTCAAAGCATCGCGCATCCGCGTTACGGTCGTAGCTGGATTGGCATGGCGGCTTGAGGCCACACTGCCCAATGGAATATCGGAAGGCAGGAGGACGTCTGAATTCGACAAAGCACAGGCGCGCTGAATCGTGTTTTCTAACTCACGAACATTCCCTGGCCAGTCGTAGGCTTCCAACAAAGCGAGCGCATCATCTGTGAAACGCATGGCAGGTCCACGACGACGAGTCGATTGACGATGCAGGAAGAATTCGGCTAAAAGACGCACATCTTCTCGGCGCTCTCGCAGCGGCGGAATGTGAATGCGCACCACATTGAGACGATAAAACAAATCTTCTCGGAAGGTACCTTTGGCCACTTCGGCTTCCAGATCCTTATTAGTGGCAGCGAGCACTCGGACATCACACTTCAACGTTTGATTGCTGCCAACCCGACAAAATTCACCTTCCTGGAGAACGCGCAGCAGTTTACTCTGCACGGCTAGTGGCATATCACCGATCTCATCCAGAAAAAGAGTTCCTCCATCACATTGCTCAAAGCGGCCAATGCGCTGGGTGACGGCACCCGTAAAGCTACCTTTTTCATGCCCGAAGATCTCACTTTCCATGAGATTATCTGGGATGGAGGTGATGTTGATAGCGACGAATTCTTTCAGAGTGCGTGGGCTAAACTTGTGGATGGCTCCGGCGACTAATTCTTTACCACAACCGCTTTCTCCGGTGACCATGACTGGCGCATCGCTACGGGATACACGGCCGATCATTTTGAAGACATCCTGCATGGGAGCCGAGCGGCCGATGATCGTCTCCTGAATGGTCTCAGCAGGCACTTCAGAAACTTGGGCTCGTCTGATGCGGCGTGATTCATTGGAGCGAAGGGCGCTCTCGACGATGGTCCTCAATTCATAAGGCAGCTTCTCTTTGCCTAGAACATCATAAGCACCTAGGCGCATAGCTTCGATCACATTGCTCGTGCTCGCCACTCCACTGAAGAGAATGACCATGGCATTGGGGTCGTTCATGCGCAGCCGCTTCAGAAGCTCAATTCCAGAAATCCCAGGCAGTCTGACCTCAGCCAAGACAATATCAGCTCGGTTCTTTTGGTAGATCGAAAGTGCCTCTTCTGACTTTTCAGCCGTCAAGACAACGACCCCAGGTGCTTTTAAATGAGCGACTGCCCAACTCAGAAAGTCTGGGTCGGTATCAACAATTAGGATTCGGGAGTCTTGGGTAGCGGGCATTCAGATATAAAAACTCTTCGTACAGGGGAAGATAAGAACCGTCAATCCCTGATAAACGCTTTCAAGGCACTTTTGAACTCACTATAATGTCTTGAGGTACCATTTTCCCAACCTTTTTTGCAATCGTGATGAACGCCTCCTGCAGATAGATCGGCTCAAGAACGGCTTTGGAGTGATCTGTGATTTGCTCCTCAGTCCACCGGCCAACGATCTTTGCAAGCTGGCAGGCATCGGGCTGAAAGCATTCTATGCCAGCGGATAGCGCAGGCGCTTTTGCATCCAGCGTTATCCATTTGCCACCTTTGGAAATTTCTTCAAGCGCCTGCTCGCTCGTTTGGATCATCGGTGCTCTCACTAACTGACCAGCAGCAACTGTCGCCACATAAAAACTACCACGCCGAGCATCTCCAAGCACATGATAATCAGG
>JAPLUM010000172.1 GCA_026397605.1 Verrucomicrobiota bacterium
TAGGGAGCCACCGGCAGTGAATAGCAAGCTGCTTCTGATGCGTTGCGGACCAATAGCTTATCGCCGACGAGAACCGGATGATTCCAGGTTTTTCCTCTAAGTGCAACGAAGGATGTTAGTTCTCGATGCCCGCCAGGGTCAGCCTTCAGCAGCGCGACGCGGCCATTTTCTGCCGCCATCAAGATTTGATCCGCTGACTCTAGAAGCACGCCTTCACCTTTGCCGTAGCGCCCATCCTTCCAGACGCGGATGCCAGTTTTAAGATCGACACAACTGAACATTGAACCATCAATGCCATAAAGATAACCTTTGTGGACTAGTATCTCGGTAAAGTCGAGCTTCAGGTCTTTAGAGGTCCACAGTTCCTCGGCGGCGAGTTGATCGCCTTTTTTGCTAAGACGAATGGCGCGTGTGCCCTCGCTCATTGGGGTAGGCAGTAAGACGACGTCATCGCCAATCATAGTGGGTTGCAGCGCACGGTAGCCTTCGAACTTCCACTCGTAATTCAGCCGCACTTTGCCAGAGGTCGGTTCCAGCATGAGCACACCTGTATTGGTCAGCATGAGAACCGTGTCCTCACCTAACACTTTGCTGAGCTGCGGAGAGCTGTAGGACTCAGGGCCACATGCCACTGACCAACGCAGCTCTCCAGTGGCTGCGTCAAAGGCCATCAAGCCCTTGTCGTCTGAACCACCCGCAAACACGATAGCCAAAGACTTTGTCACCAAAGGGGAAGATGAGTAACCCCACATCGGGGGCTCGCGGCCAGCCAGTTTCTTGAAGTCTTGCTGCCAAACCACTTCACCGGTGCTGGCCTTTAAACGCTGCAGCATGCCCAAGGCACTCACAGAGAAAACGGCACCCTCGGCGAGTGTTGGCGTAGCTCGTGGACCAGGGCCGCCCATGGGTTCATCGAAGCGGGCCTCGCGCTGCTGGACCCAGACTTCTTTGCCTGTGGCAAGCTCATAACAGACCACGGCTTCGTTGGCACTGCGTTGCTCCTGCGTGAAGGCAAAGGAACCTGCGACGGCGAATGATGACCAGCCTGCACCGACCGGTTTTTTCCAGAGAAGTTTGGGCGGATTCGCCTGCCAGTCAGTCGCCAACTTCGTGGTTTTCGCGAGGCCCATGCGATCCGCCCCACGGAACCCTGGCCACTCGGCTGTGGTGAGGGCGACATCAATCGCTGAACCTAAGTCGGCCGCAGCAGGAGGAGCTTTTGGGTTCACAGCCCAAGCTCCCTCCCCAGCGATAGAAGACCAGCGTGACTTGAGGTCAAAGGCGTAGGCACCATTGATACCCTCATTTCGCAAAAACAGTGTGATGGACATTGCCAATACAGCCCATGTCAAGATGGCGAAAACCCGCGCTTTCGCTTTCTTGTTTCGGTTCACCAGTGCTCCGATGCCAAACGCCAACATGCCCAAGGGTAATGTCAAATAGCTGGTCAGCACGCCGCGCATCGAAGCATCACTGAGCAGAACGATCCCTGCCAGCGCGAGAATGAAGCCAAAGAACCCAATGAGCTTTTCACGACCCGTGGCGCGGCTAGCTGTTACCCACCCGACCAGGGTCAGCAGTCCTGCCAACACAGGAAAGAAGACTGGCACATACCAAAATTCACTGCTCGCACCTTCGATAAAGCGCGGAACGTAGCGAGCTAAGACCAGGATGGAACCAAGCAATAAAGCTGGCCACATCCGCAGTGGCTTGATGGGTGAAGTCGCAGAGATAGATTCTAAATGCATGACATGCGAGTTTTAGATCGAAATGCGCGAGTTGCCACATCTAATGAGCCGTCAATTGATGGATCTCGTTCTGGCTCAAGGCACGATCAAACACCGCGATCTCGTCCAAGCGACCCTCCAGGCTGGATTCAAAATCACTGCGACTGCCGAAGAAGCAGGGGGCGATCTTGCAGGCCTTTGCAGCGCCTTCTATTTCTAGCTGGCCATTCAAATAGACCCGCACTTGGTCTCCAGAGCGGACGAGCACTAAGTGCTGCCAGGTCCAGCGCGGAATGTCTGTTTTGCCAACTAGCAGTGTGTCCGTTTGGAAAATGAGTTTGCCTGCAGTGGCGTTTTTGCCTCCGATGCCGAGATGCTCGCCGTAGCTGCTGATGCCCTGACTGTAGTCGCGAGAAAATAGCCAGCCTGTGACGTCTCTGGCCTCATTGGGCATACCATTCCAGAACCAGAAAGACGCTGACCATTGCTCTCCCATTCCAGCTAAATCAGTGCTCAAGCGGCCCTCGACAAGGTGCGGCGCGCGATTCTTTTCTCCTGCGCAAAACTGCGCCGAATGTGGGCCTTCCAGGTAATAGGCAACACCACCTTCATAGGCCGCAGTCCGATGATGGCCACTGGCATCCTCAGCAAGAGGACCAGTCAATTCATTCAGCCGCCACCAAGCATAAGGCTTCAGGCCCGCGATAGCCTTTGTGGCCGGTCCGGCGCTTAGACCTAGTTTTTTGCGTGGTGCTAGGCTGACTTTTTCCAGCAGGGAGATGGCGGCCTGCGTGATTTTAGGTTCAGCCATGATCTCCAGGCCTGCGGAGCGCGCAGCCCAAGTATTATAACCGCCCCAGGCATGCATTTCAGGCGGTGGGATGTAGCCATCGCCTCCATTGGCGAGTTCGATTACCATTGTTTTCGATAATGGACTGGCCGCTTTGATTTTCAGGCCTGTGATGGCGTAGGTTTCATTCGGGGTGGTGGCGATGCCGATATCTCCGATGCGCAAGCTTTGAACGACAATCTCCGTCTTCTGCCGATCATGCAGGATGATCTGCTCCCGCGCATAAACTTCTGTGGGAGTCTTTGCCAAACGATCTCCCATCTCAGCCACGATACGCTGGGCCCACTCCAGGCGCTGTTTGTCAGGCACGCGATAATTCAAAGTCATGCGCTGTTCCGCCATAGCGATGTCCGCGTCTTCACGATACTCGATTCCTCGATAAGCCTTCACGGCGATATCGAGCAGGCCGCTGGTGTATTCTTCCAGCGTCCACTTCGGACGATCTTTTTCAGGAAGGGTGTAGTCCACGCGATAGATATCCCCACTGCAGCCATGGGACATCATGCCGACCATCGTGCCTTCTGGATCGATACGCTGTTTCAGACCTTCAGAGAATGGCCCAAAATAATCGGCGCTGATGTCCTTGTCGCCAAAGTAGTGCATGGAGAAATTGGCCAGAATGGCCAGAGGCTTGCCAGACTTGGATTGAATGGCGATCAGCGACAGATCAGGATCTTCCGGCCCAGACTCGCCTACGGCATCATCCCAATTCTTACCTGCGTGCATGTTGGCGCGGACGGTCATGTTTCCAAAAGGATCTTCAGCCAGTCGATCAGGTCTGCGAATCCATTGACGCAGCGCCGTAAACTCTGCTGCGTCAGCTTTCGCAAAACCAATGCGCGCAGGTTGTAAGGACGCTTGTGCTGCGGAGATGGCTTCGACAAGCTTCTCTTTCAAATACGGTATGTAGCTTGAATCGGCATCTGTGCCCAAACAACCCATGGAGGATGGGGCCGTATGCGTATGAGTGGCCGAGATGAGTATGCGATCCCTGGGGATGCCCGTTTTTATCGAAGCCATCGCTTTGGCATCATCCAGGACGTCGCGACCCATCATGCAACTGTCCACGATCACGATTGCCACCTGGTTTTTCCCATCACTGAGCACCACGGCTCTGGCATTCACCCTTGTCCTGATCTGATCGATGTAGCGGCTCGTCATGCCCCCATTGACAAAGACGGGTAACTTCACCGGCGTAATATCCGTGACTGAAGCGCCCGCTCGGAATTCTGCCCGGCTCAAAGACGTGCAAAAAATCAGTGCCAAAAGAGAAAGGGTAAAGCGGATCATGAGTGGGCATACGTGAGAAAGACCCCTATTCTTCCGCGACATGGCCGCCAGATTTCGTGGGTGAACACTAACCGCGAATTTGACTCACGGTCGATTCCCTCCTATGCGGGAAAGCAGTCCATTTTATTCACACGCCCACGCCCCATGTCCACTCCTGCCCACAATTACACTGAAGACAGCATCAAGTCCCTCGACTGGCGGGAGCACATCCGTCTCCGCCCAGGGATGTACATCGGCAAACTGGGGGATGGCTCCCAGCCTGAGGACGGCATCTACGTGCTGCTCAAAGAGGTGATCGACAACTGCATCGACGAGCACGTCATGGGATTCGGTAAGCTGATTGAGGTGGAGATCACCGAGGCGCAGCAAGTCACCGTCCGCGATTACGGGCGCGGTGTGCCGCTCGGAAAACTCCTGGAGTGCTCGGCGCAGATCAATACCGGTGCCAAATATGATAGCGAGGTCTTCAAGCGCTCCGTGGGTCTGAACGGCGTCGGTATCAAGGCGGTCAATGCACTGAGCAGTTTCTTTGAGATCCAGGCTTATCGTGAAAAACAGACACGCTCCATCGAGTTCAGCCAAGGCATCGTGAAATACGACATGGGCAAGCCAAAGGCCTGCGAAGAAGCGGACGGCACCCGAATCTGCTTCCGACCCGATCCTGAAAGCTTCAGCGAAGATCTGCATTACAAGCTGGATTACGTGCGCGAAATGCTGCGTTTTTACTCCTGGCTGAACCCTGGGCTGGTTCTGAAACTTAATGGAGAGACCTTTAAATCGAAGGATGGATTGCGCGACCTCATCGCTGCCAAGCTCGCCGAGCCACCGCTTTATCCAGTCATCCACATCGACGGCACGGATGTCGAAGTGGCCTTCACTCACGGCACCGGGTATGGAGAAGAATTCTACACCTTTGTAAATGGCCAGCACACCACTCAGGGCGGCACGCACATGGCGGCTTTCCGTGAGGCTATCGTGCAGGAATGCCGTGAGTTTTATAAAAAGCAGTTCGAGCCCAGTGACGTGCGCACCGGCCTCATTGCCGCCGTTTCCGTGAAGGTTCAAGAACCCATCTTTGAAAGCCAGACAAAGACCAAACTCGGCTCTAGCCAAATGGAGCCCAAAGGGAGAAACCTGCGCTCTCACATCATCAATACGGTGGTGAAGGAGCTGGACAACTACCTGCATAAGAATTCCGAGATCGCCAAATCACTGCAGGAGAAAATCCTCTCCAATGAGAAGGAACGCAAGGAGATCAGCGGCATCCAGAAAGCTGCCCGTGAATCGGCGCGTAAGGCCAAGGTGCACAATAAAAAGCTGCGTGACTGCCGTATCCACTTTGATACCAAAGATAAGCAGCGTGAAGAAAGCACCCTCTTCATTACCGAAGGTGACAGCGCCTCTGGCAGCATCACCAAGAGCCGAGACGTGAACACTCAAGGCGTCTTCTCCCTGCGTGGAAAGCCGCTCAATTGCTTCGGCCTCAGCCGCAAGATCGTCTATGAAAATGAGGAGTTTTACCTCTTAGCCAATGCGCTTCAGATTGACGAAAACATCGAAGAACTGCGCTACAACAGAATCGTCCTAGCCACCGATGCTGATGTGGACGGCATGCACATCCGTCTGCTGATCATGACGTATTTCCTGCAGTTCTTCCCAGAGATCGTCCGTGCAGGCCACCTCTACATTCTCCAGACGCCGCTCTTCCGTGTCCGCAATAAAAAGGAAACCTTTTACTGCTACAGCGACGAAGATCGTCAGCGTGCCATGCATAAGTGTGGCAAAAACGCTGAGATTACTCGATTCAAAGGTCTGGGTGAAATTTCACCCGATGAGTTCAAGCACTTCATCGGGCCTAAAATGCGCCTCATCCGCATTGAGATGCCGATGCAGCATGGCAGTGAGGAAGAGCCGAACAAGCATCACAGCAGCATCAAAGAGATCCTGACCCGCTACATGGGCAAAAATACGCCTGACCGTCAAATGTTCATCGTGGACAATCTACGGATTGAAAAAGAACTCGACTTCACCGAAGAAGACAAAGCTTTAGCCGCAGCAGCCTAGCTGTTCGCTGACAACCGATTCAAAGAAAAGACAGGACGCCTAACCTCCACTTACCCATCTTATGATCCGATCCCTTATCGCTCTCGTCACCCTAGTAGCCATCTCGTCTGGGAATGCGCAGGAGGACAATAAAGCTATCATTGCTTTATCTATCGCGCCTTCCATCGATCCTTGGGATCAGCGTTACGTGGATCTAGAGGCAGGTTATCTCTGGAAGGTCGGTGGCAGCACCACTCAGGATTACGGC
>JAPLUM010000688.1 GCA_026397605.1 Verrucomicrobiota bacterium
TCCCCGGCTTCCCTCGGCTCACTCCAGCTCTACGCGGTAGAAGGCGCGGCTGGGGGGCGGGGTCAGGTCGGTGTAGGTGCCGGTGCCGACCAGGGTGGCTAGCAGGGTCCAGGAGCCGGGGGTCAGCTCGGTGCTGCGATAGACCTTGAAGCTCAGGCCGGGCTGGGTGGGCCAGGTGGCGGTGTAGCCGCCGCCCACACCGGCGTTCGGTGCCACGGTCGCGCGGAAGGACTCGGCGCTGCGGGTCGGGCTCAGGCCCAGGCGCAGCTCGGTCAGGTTGGTGCTGCCGTCGTTGTCGGCGTCGGCGTCTGGTGTGGCGCTGCTGTCCAGATACTGGTGGATGCCGGTGTGGTCGAAGACGAAGACATTCCCCAGCCCATCCGCCGTGATGTAGGGGGCGATGCCGCTGGTGAAGGGATTCGCAGGGGTGGTGCCCGCCAGGGTGAAGCTGCCCAGGTAGGTGCCGGTGGTGGTGTCATAGGCGGAGCAGCCGCCCAGGTCATCCCCCAGAAACAGGGTGCCCGTCGGCCCGATCGCGAACTGCATGTTCGCCACGGGCGCACCGGTGCGCAGGGGGAACTGCGCCACGGGGGCGAAGGCATTGGCCGGATCCAGGCTCTGCACACGGCGGTTGCCGAAGTCCAGCACGTAGAGCAGGCCGTTCGGCGCATAGGAGAGAAACTTGGCGTTGTTGAACTGGCCCAGGGCGGTGCCAGGCGTGAGGGCGAAGGCTGGGGTAAGGTCGCCCGTGGCAGTATCAAATGTAAAACCCGCCCCATCGGCAATCGTGGTTGCCCGACCTTGAGTGGATTCCAAGGGTGGCGCTTGCCGGTTCCTCTTGGGAAGAGCCATAGAATGCATCTCGGACAAAAAGACCAAGGGAGTGGGAGGCTCAAGTAGAGTGCTCAGATTATAGGAGAACACCTTGATCAGAGATGAACTAAATATTTTCAAGTCATCTCGACCACGCCGAGCCAACCGCGATTCAGGATCCAGTTTAATTTGAGCTCCGGGAAGCGAGTCTAGCTCAGTAATGACGCCTGTTGAGGCATTCAAGGAAAACAGTCGGCCTTGTGTATCGACCAGAATGCTCGGCGAATTCAGATCCGCCGCCGTTGCCACCGTTGACCCGTCAATCGGACTCTGCGTCTGAGCCAAAACATAATTGATATTCGCCGGCTTCGTCACTTCCCGCACCAGCGTCACCGTCGGATTGGCAAAGGGAGCCGGGGTGCTGTCCAGATACTCGTGGATGCCGGTGTGATCGAAGACATAGACATGCCCTGTGCCATCGGTGGCCAGGTAGGGGTTGATGCCATGGATGAAGGGATCGGGCGGGGTCGGGCCCGGCAGGGTGAAGCTGCCCAGGTAAACGCCGGAGCTGGTGTCGTAAGCGGAGCCACCGCCCAGGCCATCGCCCAGATAGAGGACGCCATTGCGACCGATGGCGAACTGCATGTTCGCCGTGGTGGTGCCGGGGTGAAAGGGGAACTGAGCCACTGGCGCAAAGCCATTCGCCGGGTCCAGGCTCTGCACCCGGCCATTGCCATAGTCCAGGACATAGAGCAGGCCGTTGGGCGCATACGTGATGTATTTGGCGTTGTTGAACTGGCCGGGGTCTGTGCCGGTGCCGGAGAAGCCGAAGGCCGGGGTGAGGTCGCCGGTTCCTGTGTCAAAGGTGTAGCCCGTAGCGCCCGCCAGCATCGTCACCCGACCCTGATTGGATTCCAAGGGGGGCGCTTGCCGGTTCTTTTTCGGCATGGCCATGGAATGGATATCCGTCACGAAGACTAAAGGTGCATCAGGATAGGTAGAACTCGCCAGCACACTATAGTTGAACATTTGAAACTGATCGGGGGCGTAGATTTTGAGGTCGTCCGCGCCACGCCAAGCCAAGCGCGCTCTAGGCTCCAATTTAATTTGACCTCCGGGAAGCGAGTCTAGCTGAGTCATGACGCCGGTTGCGGCACTGTAGGAAAATAATGCGCCGCGCACATCGACCAGATACCCCAGCCCGATCAGCTCTGCGGCTGTCGCCGTTGCGTCGTCAATCGGGCTTTGCGTCTGGGCCAAAACATGGTCGATGCCCGGCGGTATCGTCTGTTCGCGAACATAAGTCACGCCCTGCGCCTGCGTGGAGGGCACCCATCCCCCCAGTGCGAGGACGAGCAGACCGCCGAGCACCCGCACCCGGCCCCGCAAAAGAGTGGATGACCAGCGACCACGCAGAGTGGCCGGACCGGGGCGGAGGCAGTGTTTCATCAGCATGGGGATCGGGGAGGTGAGGGTGGGCGCACAGAGGAAAGCGCTAGAGTCCGCACAATCATCCAGCAATCTATGCCGCTGCTGAGCGTTAAGGAAAGGAAGGAATGTCAGGCCGGAGGCCTAACCTCCATGGCAGAAAGGCAAGAGACGCAGAGTCCAGACACATTTCTGGAATCAGTCTGCACCAGCCACACAGCCCCACCCGCAGTTGTTGCACTCCGAATGCCAAAACTGTTCTCAACTATCCACTCGCCAAAACTGGTGAGTCGAGGAAGATGCAGTTGTGGCACAGTATTAGCGTTGATACCACACTCCGACCCATCCATGAGCACCAAGACCGACCCATCCATTCCTCTAAGCACCAACCCAAACTTGTTGAAGTGGGTGAAAAAAATGGCGGCACTCTGCAAGCCTGACCGCATTCATTGGGTAGACGGCTCCAAGGCCGAGTATGACAAGCTTTGCGATGAAATGGTCGCCGCAGGCACCTTCATCAAACTGAATCAGAAAACTTGGCCAGGCTGCTTTTACGCCAAGTCTGATCCTAGTGACGTAGCCCGCGTGGAAGAGCGCACCTACATTTGCAGCAACTCCAAAGACGGCGCAGGCCCGACCAATAACTGGATGGATCCCTTTGAGATGAAGAAGAAGCTGCGTGGCCTCTTTGATGGCTGCATGAAGGGCCGCACCATGTATGTCCTCCCCTACAGCATGGGCCCGCTGAACTCGCCCATGGCCCAGATCGGCGTGCAACTCACCGACTCCGCCTATGCCGTGGCCAACATGCGCATCATGGCGCGCATCGGGAAGAAGGTCTTCCAAATCATCGACAAAGGAAAGCAGCGTGTCGTGCCCTGCATGCACACCGTCGGAGCCCCGCTGAAGAAAGGTCAAAAAGACGTCTCCTGGCCGTGCAACAAGGAGAAGTACATCGTCCATTTCCCTGAAACTCGGGAAATTTGGAGCTACGGATCTGGCTATGGTGGCAATGCGCTGCTCGGCAAAAAATGCTTCGCTCTGCGTATCGCCTCCGCCATGGCGCGGGATGAAGGCTGGATGGCTGAGCACATGCTCATCCTTGGCGTCGAGAACCCAAAAGGCGAAAAAACCTATGTGGCCGCAGCCTTCCCCAGTGCGTGTGGAAAGACGAATTTTGCCATGCTGATCCCACCGGATCATTTCGCTAAAAAAGGCTGGAAAGTCTGGACTGTCGGAGATGACATTGCTTGGCTGAAACCCGGCCCTGATGGCCGACTCTACGCCATCAATCCAGAAGCAGGCTTCTTTGGCGTCGCCCCAGGCACCAGCGACA
>JAPLUM010000223.1 GCA_026397605.1 Verrucomicrobiota bacterium
GGCGTATCTCCTGAACTGCTCAAGAAGATGGAAGAAGCGCGCCTGAATTTGCCAGCCATGCGTGGCACCAAATTGGATGAATGGCTGCTGGCTTGGCGAAAGGAAAACCTCAGCGCCAAAGAAGATGTGAGTCTCGGCAAATGGGTGGAGTCTCGATTCAAAGCGGGCAAGACTGCGCTACCTCTGGAAGAACTTGCCAAAGTGAACAAGAAAGAAGGCAAGCCCTTCCCCACAGCAGAAGCCTTTAAAGCCTGGATGGAGGAAGAAAAACTGTCCCCAGCTGTGAAGGAGAAGCTGCTGGCCGCTGTGCCCAATACCATCAAGGTGGCAAAGGATGTCATCATCTGCCTCGACATGAACACAGGCAAACAAGTGTGGAAGTTTGAAGCGGAAGGCAAGCCGACAGGCCGCAGCTCTAGCAGCACCGCAGCCGTCGTCGATGGTCGCGTCTTTGCGGCATGCAGCACACACCTGTATTGCGTGAGTCAAAAGGACGGTAAGATGATTTGGAAAATGCCGCTATCCTCACAGGGTCCAGCCGCCTCTCCTCTGATCGTGGGCGAGACCGTTTTTGTAGCCGCAGGCAATGCCCAGGCTTACTCAGTGACCGATGGGAAATTATTGTGGGATCAAAAAGCCGCACGCAGCAACACTGGCAGCCCGACCTGGTGGGCGCCAAGCTCTGGAGAACCCGTCCTGCTCATCACAGGCAATAACAGCATTCAAGGGCTCTCTCCCAAAGATGGCGCGGTGCTCTGGGAAATCGAAGGTGGCGGCCAATCGACGCCCGTCACGCAGGGTGACTGGCTCGTGATTTACAGTGGCACTAAAGATGTCGGCCTGCGCGCCTATCAATGGCAGCCGAAGGATAAACCCAAGGCGGCGTGGTCCCATTTCTGGGTGACCATGCGCTACAGCGGCAGCCCGATCATTCACGAAGATCATGTCTATCTCACCTGCGGTGGTAAGAATCAGTGTGTGGAATTGACCACCGGCAAAATTTCCTGGATCGAAAATGAGGTAAACAGCACGATCACGTCCCCGATTTTGGCCGATGGTAAACTGATGGTTTTTGACAGCAATGGCACCCACCTACGCATGGTCAAAGCCACACCAGAAAGCTGCACTCAAATCGCCCGACCGAAGATCGAAGGCATGGGCTGCACCTCTCCGGCTTTGAGTAATGGCAAGCTCATCGTCCGCCAGCGTGAAAAAGTCGTGTGCTTTGATCTGCGTCCTGAAAAGTGATCAAAAGCCTGCATTTCGTGGATGCATCTCTGCCATGAATGCCTAATCTGACGGCCATGACACTGCCCGACTGCATCACTCTCGACGAATCCATCCCTGGATACCCGATCTACGTCATCAACCACCCAGCAGCCACCGCACGCGTGGCTCTGAATGGTGCCCATGTGATGGAATGGAAGCCGACAGGTCAAGAGCAGCCCGTGCTCTACATGAGCCCCGACGCCATTCTCAGTTCAGGTAAAGCCATTCGCGGAGGTATTCCCGTTTGCTGGCCTTGGTTCGGTGGTCATCCCACAGACGCCAGCAAACCCATGCATGGATTCGCCCGCAACCGTCCCTGGGAGCTGCTGCGCGCCGATGCCAAAGAAGGGCATGTGGCGCTACTGTTTAAGTTGGAGAGCAATGAAGAAACCAAAGCCCTTTGGCCCCACGACTTCACTTGTCATCTAGGCATCAGCATCGGCGCTGCTCTGGAAGTCTCCATGATGACTCAAAACAAAGGTGACACAGCCTTTGTTCTTGGCGAGGCCCTGCACACTTACCTGACTGTGGGTGACATCAAACAAGTCACGGTCAAAGGTCTGGATGAAACCAAGTATCTGGACACCGTCGGCGAGCGTGTCATGTGTGATCAAGTGGGTGACATCCTATTTGAAGAGGAAGTGGATCGCCAATATGCAAGCACGAGCGGCGTCATCATCGAGGACCGCGCTTTGAAGCGTAACCTCGTCGTCAATAAACTCGGCAGTGGCACCACTGTCGTATGGAATCCATGGATCGAAAAATCCAAGCGCCTCGCCGATCTACCTGATGAAGCTTACCACGGCTTCTTGTGTGTCGAAGCCGCTAATGCTGGGGACGCCTGCGTGACCGTAGCCACTGGTGGTAACCACGTCTTGCTCACGCAGATTTCACTACCTTCGATCGTTGGGTAAATAGCTCGCCATTTGATCAGGTTTGATCAATCAATAGACTTGTTCTCGGATAGTGATCGGGTTGGAAAAATGCAAGAGCGGACATTGACGGTATCACTCAGTTTGGATTTGCGGCTTGTGTGGCTAGATGGTGATTCCAAAGGCCTGCACTCACCACGGCCACTTGATCATCGAATCGACCGATTTTGTTGCGCAGCACTTGGCTCATCGCC
>JAPLUM010000444.1 GCA_026397605.1 Verrucomicrobiota bacterium
CTCACATGCCAGGGCTATTTCACGCGAATCACCAACGTCATCCCGAAGTTGCCTGCCGAGTCAGCTATAATCCTAGCAGCAGTATCCTCACCGCTCTAGACGCCAACGAGATCGATATCGGTGTCTTATGTCCACCCACCCCACTGCCGGATTCAGTCAGCGTCACCCATCGGTTTAAAGATCGGTTTGAGCTGATCGCTCCCTCAGCGCTGGCAGCCAAAGCGCCCGTGAAACGTGCGGACCGCCTCAAAGCCTGGCTCCAAGCGCAGCCTTGGCTCATGATCGATGCGGAGACTCAAACAGGTAAATCCCTCCGCCAATGGATGAAGCGTCAAAAACTCCTGATACAGCCAGCCATGGAATTGGACAGTTTCGACCTCATCATCAACCTCGTCGCCTCCGGCTTCGGCCTAGCCTTCGTGCCCCGTCGCGCCCTGGCACTTTATCGCCGGAAAGAATCGATCGTCACTCTGCCCATGCCGGATTTCTTTGAACGAGAAATCGTGGCCCTCACTCGCAAACACCGCAAACTCCCACCGCATGTCGCACGATTTGTGGAGAATATTTTGTTTTAAAAATGAGAACCATGACGACATCCCTGATTTATGAGCCTAACTTTCGCTCTGCGGCACTTGCACAGAGATGAGATTATCTTGGTTCCTTGAGGTTACTTTTACGCACAACCAAAGAGCTCTTAAAATGGCTTCGATTTATTCGGCAAAATGTTCAGCCTGTGGAAATCCACCACAGGCTTATTTGCGTTGCCAACCACTGTTTGAAGCGGATTCTAAAGGTTCATGTTACTTCCATGATGGCGGGGTTGTCTATCTTGATGAACTGGGTGGCATGATAGAACTACCTCATCCCGGCGAAGCAGGCATGCTCCGACCTATGGGGACTTCATTTTTAGATGCCCGTGCGAATGGAAAGCTTTTCTCAAAACAGATTGTGGTATGCAACTCTTGCGGCCTTGTCTGTGAAAATCTCCAAACAATGCCAGAAAACGATGGCTGCTTACTTTCAGCTGTATTTGGAATTAGCTTGGGATTGTCAGCGGGATACTTCGGACAACTGGGCTGGATAGCTTCTTTGATGATCGCCTTCTTTGGGATTGTAATCTTGAGTTGCATTATGGAACGAGTTCATAAGTGGCGAAACAGATCCCAAGATGATGCTTTGAGGTTTGATAAATGCCCCACATGCGGTGATCAGGATCTACGACCTATTTCGAATATTGTCGATATAGCTATCCCGTGTTCACATTGCAAAAAGCACACCATGGTTTTTGAATTCTTTGCCCGTAGCTGAATGTTATCGCGCAGGCACAACCACCGATTTGAGGACCAATCTAGTTCACTGCCTGAGGCTCTTCTACGGCAGACACTTCCAAGACTGAAGGCGCTGGGTGTTTTCCATCATGGATGCAGACAGGTGTGCCGATCTTTGTCTTATCATAAAACAGCTTTTGAGCCTCCTCCAGACAGCGGATACAGCCGTGGCTGGTTGGTTGACCACGCTCAAAGCCACCGACGTGAATACCCACGCCATCATCCGTGAGCCGTATCCACCATGGCATGGCGATCCCTTGATATTCCGTGCCTTCAGGCGCTGGTCCTTCATGCTGACGCGAAAGTCTCCCATCGGTGTCTCATGCTCAGGCACCCCTGGTGACACATCCATTTCCGCAAGCAGGGCTCCATCCTTGGTTAATAACTGAGCCGTTTTGGACGCTAATGAGACATCGATCCTGACTGGCCCCGAGGTCGTGTCACAGGCAGGAGTCTTCTGCCAACGCGGGAGCAAAGGTTGCGGTACGGCTTGGGGTGCCGTGGTACGGCAGGAGACCAAAAAGCAGGCGGCAAGAGCTAGGAGCAGACGAAACAGCATGGGGCTGTGTAGTGCAGACGAAGCAACTCGTCAAAAGGTCACGACGGTTCAAAAACTCAATCTTGGGACTGTTTCTGAGCTCCTTGGGTTGACTTCCCCGTGGGCCTGTTAAACGTGCGCGCCCATGCGTCTTCGTTCTTTCCAAGGTCTCGTCCCTGTCCCCCAACATGCTGCTGCTGTCGCGGCGGTGCCTTATGATGTCGTCAATCGTGAGGAGTCTTATGCTCTGGCTCATGACAAGCCGCTGAATCTCCTGCATGTGGATCGTGCAGAGATCGACCTGCCTTTGTCCGTCGATCCTTATTCGGCGGAGGTCTATGCCAAGGCTAAGGAAAATCTGGACAAGCTGGTGGCTGATAGCGTTCTGGTGCGTGAGGCTGCTCCAAGCCTCTACCTTTACCGCCAGACCATGGGCGACCATAGCCAAACGGGGCTCGTGGGCGTTTGCCACACCGAAGATTATGCGCAGGACGTGATCAAAAAGCATGAAAAGACCCGCCCTGACAAGGAAGATGACCGCACCCGTCTCGTGGATGCGCTCAGCGGTAATACCGGCCCTATTTTCCTGACCTATCGCGGTCAGCCTGCGATTGATGCCATCATCCAGGGCCACATGCAGGCTCAGCCGGCTGATCATGATTTCACCGCGCCAGATGGCGTGCGGCACCAGTCCTGGCGTCTGCCAGCAGAGGCCTGTGCTCAGCTGGAGCAGCTCTTTGCCAGCCAAGTTCCGGCGTCCTACATCGCCGATGGCCATCACCGTGCTGCGAGTGCTTTCCGCGTCAGTCAAATGCGCCGCCAGCGCAATCCAGAGCACACGGGAGCTGAAGACTATAACTGGTTCCTCTGCGTGCTATTCCCTGGCAACGAGCTGAACATCCTGCCTTACAACCGCGCCGTCAAAGATCTGAACGGACGTAGCTCAGAAGCCTTCTTGGCGGAAGTCAGCAGCATTTTCACCGTCACCGAAACCGCGATCAAAACTCCGACTCTGCCGGGCCATGCCAGCATGTATCTGGGTGGCAAATGGTATGATCTGGCCTGGCAAGCAGCAGCTGACGCGAGTCCGATCGATCTTCTGGATGTCAGCATCCTTCAGGATCGCCTGCTGCAGCCCGTGCTCGGCATTGATGACCCACGCACTAGCAAGCGGATCGACTTCATCGGCGGTATCCGTGGCACCGCCGAGCTGGAGAAACTCGTCAATGCAGGGGATCACGCCGTGGCCTTCAGCATGTTCCCCGTCACGGTGGACCAGCTCATGGCCATCTCCGATGCCGAGCAGATCATGCCGCCGAAGAGCACCTGGTTTGAGCCCAAACTCCGCTCAGGTCTCTTCATCCACACGTTTTAAGTGCTGACGCTCCAGCCGGTCTTGGCGTCCAGCCTTTGACACTGAGCCTCTTTTGCAGTAAACGCCGCGCTCCATGTCTGATAAGCGTCAATTCTTCGGCACCGACGGCGTCCGCGCTGTGGCAAATATTCATCCAATGACCCCTGAGTTCGTCCTACGGCTCGGGCGGGCGGCGGCGTCCGTGCTCAGCCAGCAGGGAGACTCAGGTGGCAGACCCCGTTGCATCATCGGCAGGGATACCCGTGCATCGGGTGAAATGCTGGAGTCAGCGCTGATCGCTGGCCTCAACTCAGCTGGGGTGGACGTCGTGCTCGCTGGCATGGTGCCGACACCGACCGTGGCCATGCTCGCAGCACAAACAGGGGCTGATTTTGGCGTCATCGTGAGTGCTTCTCACAATCCTTTCCAAGACAACGGCATCAAATTTGTCCACGGCAATGGCCGCAAGCTCAATGACAAGACCGAGATCGCCATTGAGAAAATCGTGCTCGGTGAAAGTGCGGAAGCCGTCTATCCGCAGGGCCGCGGGATCGGTCGCGTGAGTCGTATGGATGATGCTGTGGATCGTTATGTGGCGCACGCCGTGGCCAGCATGGGCGGCATCCGCCTGGATGGCATGAGAGTTGCCCTAGACAATGCTCATGGGGCTTCTTCCTTCACCAGCGCAATGGCTCTGGAGCAGCTCGGCGCGGATGTACAGGTCTTTCACAGCGAGCCAGACGGTTTCAATATCAACGAGGAATGTGGCTGCACGCACAGCGAGGAACTGGAGCGATTGGTCCGCCAATGCCAAGCCCAGGCTGGTATCGCCCATGATGGGGATGCGGATCGCAGCGCGCTCTGTGATGAGGAAGCCATCGCCCTGGATGGAGATGAGCTTATGGCAATCGCTGCCGAGTCCATGCTGCGCAAAGGCACGCTGAAGCAAAACAGCATCGCCGTCACCATCATGAGCAACTATGGGCTGGACGATCTCGTCTCCCGCCTCGGAGGCCGCGTGATCCGCACCAATGTGGGCGACCGCTATGTGCTGGAGGAAATGCACGCTCGCGGGCTGAACTTCGGGGGTGAGCAGAGCGGCCACATCATCTTTGGCGACTGGGCCACCACAGGAGACGGCCTCATCGCCGGTCTGCAAGTCCTGAAAATCATGAAGGAAACCGGCGAGCCACTCAGCCAGCTACGAAAGTGCCTCAAAAAATTCCCGCAGTCCTCCCGCAATCTCCGCGTGCGCTCCAAGCCGCCTATGGAAGAGCTGAAAGACGCGCAAAAAATCATCAAAGAAACCGAGAAGAAACTCGGCGACTACGGCCGCGTCCTCCTCCGCTACTCCGGCACCGAGTCCCTCATCCGCCTCCTCATCGAAGGCCGCGACGTGGAATACCTCGAAGCCCAAGCCGATAAGATCGCCTCGTCGATATTAGCGCAGATCGGTTAGCATCCTGACTAACCTGACTGAAGTTACTCTCTGTTTCACACGCAGTGAATGAAATGAGACTGTTCGTGACGCGAGACGTTGATCACAGGATTGACAAGAAAACAGGATTAACAGGAATCGATTCTGACCTGTCAATCTTGGTAATCCTGGTTTCCTGTAAAATGGACTACTTGGTTGCTTTGTCGTCTCCGACTCAGTGGATCAACAGTTCTAGATCCTCTGCTAGCTCTGCTTCCTCCTGTTCAAAATAGCCGTCACGGCTTCTCCAAAATCCGCCACTGACCCTCTTCCAGGCCATCCAGCATGTAGTCGCCGAAGCGTGAGCGGTGCAGCGCCTCCACGTGCCAGCCTTGACTGGCAAACATGCGCCGCACCTGATGGTAGCGGCCTTCTGTGATCGTCAGAGAAGCCGTTGTCGCGCTTTGAATCACCAGCTTGGCTGGCAGGCAAGGGCGCTCTTCCCCGCGCAGCATCACGGTGCCGCTGGCAAAGGTCGCGATCAGGCTTGGGTCCAGCTCATGATCTACGGTCACCTCATAAATCTTCTCCACATCCGCCTTCGGTGAAGTGAATCGGTGCACGAGCGCACCGATATCGGTGATCAGGATTAGGCCGCTCGTGTCCTTATCCAGACGGCCCGCACTGGTCACGGCAGGATTCCGCGCCAGCCAGCGATCTGGTAGCAACTCATAAATCGTCGGCCCTTCCCCATCGGCATGAGTGCAGACGTAACCCAGCGGTTTATGCAGCATGGCCAGCAGTCCATCGGGTGCCTCCAGTGGCTCACCGTCCAGCGTGACCAGATGTGGATCTGCTCGTTGATCTGAGCGAGTGGCCACGACGCCGTTGACCGATACTTGGCCACCTTTGACCACAGCCTCCGCCTCCCGGCGTGTGCAGTAGCCGAGAGACGAGAGCAGTTGATCTAAACGGCGCATGTTAAGCGATCAGCGCCTTCAGCTCATCCAGAGCTTGCTTGGTGCGGGCGATGCCTTCCATCTCGCTGTGCTTATCACCTTCGTATTCGATGCCGATGTAGCCACTGTAGCCAGCCTTCACGACGATGTCGATGAGGCGCTGGAAATCCAGGGTCATCTCACGGCCTTCACGGCGGTCTTCGGTGAAGAACTTGCCCGCGCCGGTGTCCCAGTCATAGGCCTTGGCGCTCATGCCTTTTTTCACCCATGGCATGAATTCACGCAGACCTTTGTAGGGGTTGTAGAGTTCGCCCTTGTTGCGGTCGGTGTAGAAATTGCCAAAGTCAGGCAAGATGCCCACGCGCTCATGATCAGCGGCTTTCATCACGCCGGTGAGCCAGAGACCATTGCTGGAAAGGCCACCGTGATTCTCTACCACGACATAGAGCCCGCGCTTATCACCCTCGATGCAGAGGCGATGCAGGCCATCAGCAGCCAGCTTCATTTGCTCATCATAGCTGAGCTTCGGATCACTGGCCGCATTCACGCGGATACTGTGGCAGCCCAGAGTCGCGGCGGCGTCCAGCCACTTGAGATGATTTTCCACCGTCTTGCTGCGCTTGGCTTCATCGGGATCACCCAGATTACCTTCGCGGTCACACATGATGAGCAGGCCCTTCACGCCTTCGCCATCCTGGCGGGTCTTCATCTCACCCAGATAGGCAGCATCAGTGGCCTTATCAAAGAACATCTGATTCACATACTCCACGCCATCGATCCCGAAACCGCGTGCTGTTTTGGCAAAGTCCAGATGATCCAGAGGCTCAGCACCCGGGCGCTTGAGGATACGCTTATTCAGCGACCACTCAGCGAGCGAGATTTTAAAAGGCTCCTTCTTATCCGCTGCACGGGCCACGCCAGTAAACGAGGCGGCCAAGGCGGTGGAAGCTAGCTGAAGGAAATGACGACGGGTAGGTGCTGATTGGGTCATGGGTGGAGGCGACACTTTGTCATGCCTTCCACCCTCAGCGCAAGCTCGTCTTATTCGGCCTGGCTCTTTCCTTTGCCCTTCCCCTTGCCTTTACCCTTGCCTTTACCTTTCTTTTCGGTGGCCTCCACTGGGGTGTTGGGCGTGGGCATTTTAGCGCCGACACTTTCCCGCCAAGCGATCATTTTGGCATGTAGCTCCTTGGTTTTCTCAGGCTGCTCCGTGGCCAGATTCTTCGTCTCACCCAGATCGTCACTGAGGTTATACAGCTCCAGGCGATGATCTTCGAAATACTCCATCAACTTCCATGGCCCAGCCTGAATCAATCCCACAGGCGTGGTGCGCCAGGTGATATTGCCTGCGCCGAGATAACCTGGAAAGTGCTGGAAGATCGCTTCACGCTTGAGCGCTGCCTTTGAATCACGGAAGAGAGACACCAGGCTCTCACCATCCAGCGGCTGATTCTCTGGCGCAGTTGCTGAGGCGATCTCCATCAACGTCGGATACAGATCCACATGAATCGTCGGAGTCTCAGCAGCCGTTCCTGCTGTCGTCACTCCAGGCCAACGAACGATGAAAGGCACCCGCGTGCCGCCTTCATAGAGACTGCCCTTACCACTGCGCAGCGGCGCATTGTCAGTGATGTCGCCGCCTGAAATGCCATCGCGAGCATAGCCACCCACGCCCCCATTGTCCGAGGAAAAAATCAGCACCGTGTTCTCAGCGAGACCCTGCTTTTCCAGCTCGGCCATCACACGGCCCACACTTTCATCCACACTGGCGATCATCGCCGCATAGATCGGGCTGTTATGTCCACCGACACCAGGTTTATCCTTGAATTTAGCGATCAACTCCGGCTTCGCATGATGCGGTGAATGCACGCCATAGTGGGGTAGGTAGAGAAAGAACGGCTCCGCCTTATGCCGACCGATAAAGTCCACAGCCTTGTCCGTCAGGAAGTCCGCCAGATACGTGCCCTTGGGGTATTCTGTGATAGGATTCGTTTTAAAATCAAAGTGCTGCCCCATGCTCACAATCGCTTCATCAAAACCCCGCTTGCTGGGGTGATAGTCACCCTTCTCACCCAGATGCCATTTGCCAAACATCCCCGTGGCATAGCCTGCTTTTTTCAGCGTCTGCGCGATAATCACTTTCCCCAGCGGCAGCTCATCCACATTATCCACCGGCTTCAGCGGGCGTGTCTGCCAATCAAAACGCCCCACACCGCCCACCGTGTAAACACCCGTCCGTGGTGCATACTGCCCTGACATCAGCGCTGCACGTGTTGGCTGACAATTTTGATGATGGTGATGACTCGTCAACTTCATGCCCTGAGCCGCCAGCCTATCCAGATTGGGCGTTTCATAGTATTTGGAGCCAAAGCAGGCCACATCCGTGTAGCCCAGATCATCTGCCAAAATTAAGACGATATTCGGCTTCGTGGCCGCCTGGGCAGCGGTGACAAAAAGCATGGTGAGAATCAAAAAGGCGCGTTTCATAGTGTGGACGCGCTGAAACGACGCCTTCACCCGCTTCCTATCTTTGATTCACGCCCCACTCCTGCCTTGACCTGCCCCGCGAACTCTTGACTCCTTGACGCCCTCCATGTCCGACGCCGCCACCACTCCCATGATGAAGCAGTACCTCGCTATCCGACGCGAGCTGCCAGAGGACGTGTTGCTGTTCTTCCGTCTAGGCGACTTTTATGAACTGTTCTTCGAGGACGCCAAAATCGCCTCGCCCATCCTGAACGTCGCCCTTACCAAACGCAATGGCGTGCCCATGTGCGGCGTGCCGCATCACAGCTCGCAGGGTTACATCGCCAAGCTGATCAAAGGCGGCAAACGTGTTGCCATCGCCGAGCAGACCACCGATCCCGTGCCAGGAAAAATCGTCGAGAGGGCCGTGTCACAGATTCTCAGCGCGGGCACCATCAATGATCTTAACTTGCTCGACTCGAATCGCCCGAACTATCCTCGGCCTCGCCTATGTGGATCACACCACCGGTGAGTTCGAAGTCGCCGAGTTCAAAGACACCATTGAGCTCGCTGACGAACTCGAGCGCCTCCAGGCCAGCGAACTCCTCTACAGCGAAACCCAGCGCGACGTCATCGACGCGCTCGGCAATCCCAGCAGCGCCCAGCCCATCGAGAGCTACCTGTTCCTGCTCGATCAGGCTCAGCACAGCCTCACGCAGCACTTCAAAGTGCAATCGCTCGATGGCTTCGGCTGCATCGGCATGAACGCCGCTATCTCCGCCGCCGGTTGCATCCTGCAATACCTGCAATTCCAGCTCCGCCGCAGTGTCGATCATATCCCACGCCTGCGCGTCGGCCAAACCAACGATTGTGTTTTGATCGACGCCGCCAGCCAAAGCCACCTGGAACTCGTCAGCGCACGCGGCGGCCATGCTCACACACTTTTGAGCGCTCTCGACCGCACTTGCACGCCCATGGGCGCGCGCAAAATGCGCCATTGGGTGCTGCATCCCCTGCGTGATCTGGACCTGCTCACCCAGCGCCAGGACATGATCGCTGCCTTTTTGGCAGAACCCATGTTGCTCGGCCAAGTGCGCACGCTGTTAAAGGAAGTGCGTGATCTCGAGCGCACCAGCTCCCGCCTCAGCCAAGGCAGCGGCAATGGCCGTGATTTGCAGGCCTTGGCCACTTCGCTAGAGGTCGTGCCTTCACTGAAGACCCTCCTAGATCCGTCCGATCAGAGTGATCCGTCTAATCTGACCGATCTCTGCCGAAAGCTCCACGACCTCACCCCGCTCTGCCAGGAAATCCAACGCGCCATCTGTGATGAGCCACCTTTGCAGATCAAAGAAGGCGGCGTTTTCCGTGAAGGCTATCTTCCGGCACTCGACGAACTCCGCGCCGCCTCCACGCTCGGCCGCCAGTGGATCGCTGATCTGCAAAACCGCGAGATCGAGCGCACGGGCATCAAAAGCCTGAAGATCAAATACAACGCCGTCTTCGGTTACTTCATCGAGATCACCAAGGCCAACGTCGGAAGCGTGCCCGCCGACTACCATCGCAAGCAAACCACCGTCAACGGTGAGCGCTACATCACCGACGAGTTGAAGCGCATGGAGGACAAGATCCTCGGTAGCGAAGAGCGCAGCAAGGCGCTCGAATACGAGCAGTTCATCGAGCTGCGCAGTCGCGTTTTAGAGCACCTCGGCCACATCCAGGAAACCGCCGAAGCCATTGCCATCCTCGATTCGCTCGGCTCGCTCGCCGAAACCGCACGTCTCTTCAATTACACCCGCCCCGTGCTCAATGAGACGCGCAATCTCTTCATTCGCGACGGCCGCCATCCCGTGCTCGATCAGAACCTCACGAGCGGCGAGCGGTTCGTGCCGAACGACGTCACGTTGGAGCCGGAGGAAAGCCGCCTCATCCTCATCACCGGCCCGAACATGGCCGGTAAGAGCACCTACCTGCGTCAAACTGCACTGCTCACGCTCATGGCGCAGATTGGCAGCTTTCTCCCCGCCGCCAGCGCGGAGATCGGCCTCGTCGATCGCATCTTCACCCGCATCGGCGCCAGCGACGACATCGCACGTGGTCAATCCACCTTCATGGTCGAGATGAACGAGACCGCGCTCATCCTCAACAACGCCACCGAGCGCAGCCTCGTCATTCTCGACGAGATCGGCCGCGGCACGAGCACCTTTGACGGCCTCAGCATCGCCTGGAGCGTCGCCGAGCATCTGCATGATCACATCGGTGCCCGCTGCCTCTTCGCCACGCACTACCACGAGATCACCGCGCTCGCGCAAAGCCGCAGCGCCGTGAAGAACTACAACGTCGCCGTGAAGGAGTGGAACCAGCAGATCATCTTCCTCCGCAAGATCCTCCCCGGCTGCGCCGAAAAAAGCTACGGCATCCAGGTCGCCCGACTCGCCGGCCTCCCCGAAAACGTCATCGCCCGAGCCAAAGAAGTCCTCCAACAACTCGAATCCGGCCACCAACCCGCCGAAAGCGTCAAAGAAGTCCCCGTGGCGACCAGCGTGCCCGCGAAGACGCGGAAGAAAGCACGTAGTGACGAGGATGCGGGGCAGATGAGTTTGTTTGGGTGAGGCAAGAAATCTTATGAGTTCACTGCTCAAATCTGCTCGTGAGCGAAAGCTATCACCGCTTCGGCGTGACTTTGACATCAAGGTTTGGGAAGCAGCTAAACCCGCAGACAATAGTCCTGTCGAAGATTTGGTTCTATGGGGAGCCGGCTTGGTATTCAACCTTAAATTGAATGCATTCTGGAGCAAGTATAAGCGTCTAAACCCGAAAGGCTGGAACCCGAGAACGTTTCGCCGATGCGCAATTGGGTTAGCCAATCGAAATCTACGAGAAGCTTCCGTGAAAGCCGAAGCCAAGGTTCTTCAAGCCTCCAAAGCTTATGGATTTATTCCTCCAGAGCACCTGACAATGAAGATTGATGGGGCTTTGAGCGGCCTTGAATATGCATTGGATGACTTGTTGGCTGTTAGTGTCGATGGTTTGCTCAAGCCTCTTAAAGACTCATACGACGGCGAGAGCATCTCAACAAAAGATGTGACGCTTAAAGATGTGATTGTTTCCTCTCTCCTCGGGCAACTGCACTCCAACATTCATCACCTGTGGGAGGACTGCGTTTGGAATGGCTGGCTCGCTATTCCGCGTGGGGATATATTCGTGTTTTCGTGCCCAGACAAGAAAATTGGGGAGTTGGTCGCGGTTGGATTTACGCGTCAGATGTCCATCTTCTCGGAGATGTCGTCTCGATGTCGCTCGAACTGGGCGCAAGAACCTGAACTCGCTCTTTGGCAGCAGCTCCAAGCGTCGCCTCAACTCACCTATCGCGGTTCTGGAAAACGCACCAAGATTATTGTTGGTCCACGAGACACATCATTGCATGGGATGCCAAAGAGCTACCCCGTTCGTCTTTGGGCGCATGAACCTTATATGGTTAAGGCTCTGAATGAAGCGATGCCGACATTTCCAACTCTAACGCCCATGCTTCTTCTATCGGCATGGGAATTGTTGGCGAGTTTGGCGGAAGAACAGATTCAAGACATGCCCCTAGCACAAGACCTCAGTGAGGTGCGCCAATTGAAGCAATATGCGCCTTTAATTCCAAAGTCTGAATTGATTAAGGCTTTCTCAATCGCCCTTGGAACTGACCGTTCTGTTTCGGCTGACATTCTTGGATTTTTCACGTTTAATTCGGCAGCATCAATAGATTTTTGGCAGCAACCGTTAGTCGAGATTGATCCCGACACAGTCTGCCCAGTGCTTGCCGCTATACACACGCCAAACACTCTATTCATGGTTGAAGGCTGGATGTGGCGTAGTGGAGTGCGCTTAGACAAGAGGGGAATCGATTTCGAGCGATATGAACGCGAAGTTCTGGGCAATGCGATTGCGAATTCCTGTTTGAAGGATCATGCACAGGTGCTTCCATATGCATATAAGCTAACGCCAGAAGGTGACATTGATCTCATGGTTCGCCTTGGAGACACGATTCTCGCCTTGGAGTTGAAGTGTAATCTTTATCCGACACGACCGAGTCAGTTCCACAATCATTTTAAGGATCTGACAAAAGGGGCCGCGCAGATTATGCGAAAAGCTAAGGCATTAAAATCCAACCTAGATGTATTTTCTCGCCAAACGGGTTGGATCTTTACCGATCCCAGTAATATCCGAATCATTCCAATTGTCATGACCAACCTCACTCTCGGCGCCGGCATGGTCATTGAGGACGCTGTGGTTACAGATCGTTGGATTTTTGAGCGTTTTTTCAGCGAGGGCTCATTGACCCAGTTTGCCAAGTATGACACGCGAACTGGCGTCCATGGAGGTCAAGAAGTGCCATTTTACAATACCCCAGTCCAAGCTGAACAGAACATCGAAGCATACCTTCGTAATCCTCCACAATTGGAACATTATAAGGCAGCGTTAAACTCTTCGTTTTATCCGATGCCATCGATGGATGAAGGTGATAGCGAATGGCTGATTCATCATTTCGAAGTCGATTTTAGTAAACTCGGACTTGAAGGCTTTAATTTGCAGAAAATACCACAACGGGACGAGAAATGACATCAGGCTGCAATTGACTAACTCACTCAACCCAACAGTAGATGGGTCCGCCATTGAGGCAGGCTGAACTTACCGAGGAAGAGTTTCCCAGAAGAGGCGGGACAAAGTGTCGTTCCCTATTTTGAACAGTTGATTCATCGACCGAGCCAAGGAAGTCCTCCAACAACTCGCTTTCGCCCACCAGCTCGCCGAAGGCGTCAAAGAAGTCGCCGCCGCGACCAGCGTGCCCGCGAAGACGAGAAAGAAGCCTCGCAGAGATAAGGACGCAGGGCAGATGAGTTTGTTTGGGTGAGGAACCTTTAATTTTGCACAGTAGTAACTTCAAAAGCTTCGTCATAAAGCTCCGTGGCAGGCAAAAAAGCTGAAGCTAGCTGATGCATGTCATCCACCGTAATCTTGCCATCAAGGCGAAAATGCTTTGTTTTCAAATCGCCTTTGATTTTGGAACTGCCTGCTAGCATGGTTTCAAGGCCACTGTCGGAATACTGGATTGTGGCACCGTCAAAATGGCAAATCTGCGAGCTGAAATCTTGGGATAGAGCGTGTAAATAATATGCGCAATTTGAATCAGGTGAGAACTGCCACGCTTCCATCTGAAGCATAGATCCACGTTTATCATTAACCTTGGTGACCTTGATCTTTAGCTTGCTGCAACGTAACCCTTTCAGAGTTTCGGGCTTGAAGAAGCAGCTTGTTATGCCTCCGCTTTTCAGCGCTACATCAACAGCGTTTCGAAATGGTACACCGTAGTGAGGAGCAGCTCCGCAAATCACCGGCATTCCACCAAGTCGGACTTTCGCTTGTTTCCATAATCTATCATTATTAACCAAGCTACTAATGACGCGCCCGTTCTCAGGCACCGCAAACCCGTATAACGCACCATGGCTACGCAAAATAAGAGCGTAGCGGGTTGACTCAATCACCCTTTGAATCGCTGAACATGGGAAGAGTTCGTCTTCCATGTTTCGAAGATCGATTTCATTGAATGCTTCGTTGTTTTTGGTGAGTTGCTGTATCGAAAAACTCGAAATAGGCTTGGGCTTCATGGGTAGTATTTGGCGCACAAGTTAGATCGAGTCACTCTTCGCACGATTACATCGCTCGCATAACAAACGTAAATTCCGTGCAGTGTTCGAGCCGCCTTTAGAAAACGGAACGAGGTGATCATATTCGAGATTTTCGACTGAATCGCACTCAACACATTTGCCCTGGTCTCTGCGCCATACTTCGTGCCTAACGGCCTCTGGTATTTGGGTTCTACGACGCTCGAGGCAATCTCCACTGAGCAGGCGATGATCTCGATCCATGTCGAATTTGCGATGAGTAATCTCAGCAATTTTGCATGCTTCGTCTGATTGAGTGCCCGAAGGCACCGAATAAAGAGAGCCTGAACACACCACCCATCCAAGAGAGTCATCAGTCAAAACTCTCAGTATTGAGGCTGTTTTTGCGACCTTCTTGATGACCAGCAAGACGTTAAGGTCAGTTTTTTGTGGCTGTCTCAGTAGCCGACCATCCACAATTCTTGTCGTGGAGAGTAGAGTCTCACTACCAATAAGCTTTTGTACGCAATCGATTGCTTGGTTGAGAAACCTTATAGCAGAGTTTGCTACTTCAAGTGACGGAATGGTAATCCGTCCGGAAGCGCTGCGTGCACGTTCGCTTAAATGAACGGCTTGAACGGCAGAATTGAGCACTTCAAGATCCCTCCTAAGCTGTTGTTTCCAGTCGTTATACCATAATTTAGCCTTCATCAGATAAGCCAGCATGAGGGGCAATTCGGCGAGATGCAAATAATCTGAAAAATTACTGAAAAGGTAACCGGAGGTGAAATGGCCAAAGTTGGATTTCTCTGACAAATGATGTCTCTGATTGCTAGCGAGCCGCACCCGCCCAAGCCTTTTTACACCGTAAAAAGATGCCAGGCATTCAGTGCTTGATTCCCGCAGCATTCAGACCATTCTTCGCCGCCATGTACTCCTCAAAATTCTCTGAAAACCAACCGATTCCTCTGGAGGAACAGCTCGTCGGTATCAATGCCAAGACGGCTCCCTATCCTGCCGCGCGTTCTTGGTCTGGTGGACGGCGGCGGATTTTAGGAAAGGGTGCGCTGGAGAGTTACACCTACCATGTC
>JAPLUM010000088.1 GCA_026397605.1 Verrucomicrobiota bacterium
GTTTGTTTTCTAAGCGTAGCAACTCTGACCGCGCATTTTCATCACTCGGATTGAGTTTTAAAATGGTGCGGACAATGCGTAGCGCTTTTTCATCTTCACGCGAAAGCACGGCGGCGCGGAAATCTTTGTACAGAGGATGGTTGGCAGTGACGCCTTGAGCGTAGAGGCGGTCCAGAGCTAACACTGTCTTGGCCTCTAAACGCTGGGCTATGGGGAGTTGGTGCGCCTGACAAAAATCCATCCAGGCTTTTTCACCGCCAAAGCTTAGTGCGGCGACGAGATCCAGCAGAGGAGGCTCTTGTTCGGCTGTTTGTAGGGCCTGATAATCACTGCCTTTGGCAATCATGGCAGAGATCATTTCCAGCCGGCTGTCTGCTTCAGCGCAAAGCCGGGCGTAATGCGCAGCGGCAGTTTCGACGGCCCCAGAAAGCAGACCTGTCTGCAAAGAGGAGCGGATGATTTCAAGGGTCTGGGCGGCGGCTTTCACAGTTCTTTCTTGGCTTGTTGAGAGGTGATGGTCAGCTCACAAAGACGCGTTGCATTTTCACTGCCATCTGGATCAAAAACAACCGCAACTAGGGCATATCTGCCCGCTGGAATGCCAAGGAGGGGCGGGGGTGCTGCTGTCAATGCTGTCAGGCCACGCATTTCTTCTTCCATCTGCATGATGCGGATTTCCTTGTTTGAGATGGCTTGCTGGGATCGGAACTGACTGTCTTCCTTTTCACGTTTGGCTAGGTTTCCCTCTGCCACCTTGGCTTGGCGTTCTTGATCGATGCGGATGCCCTGCTTCAAGCTTTCAATCCCGGCAGTGATGGTGGTCACCCGTGCGGCTGTTGCTACTGATTTTTGCTGTCTGGTTTCGATCTCGATCACAGCCTCACCAGACTCTTGAATAATGCGGAATCGACGTGCTGGATCTTCCATGCTCTGCAAGCGCAGTTGGGGCTTTACGCCAATGAATGATATTTGAGCCAGCCAACGTGCAGCGGCTGGCTCCAAAGTGGTCCGTTGGTTTTCATACCTATTCTCAAATTGAAACGCTGGATGGGTGTGCCAGACTTCAATGGGCATGGCTTTCCGTGCCAAAAGAATCACTTCAAAAAGAACTGTGCTGCCTGTGGACGAGCGACCAAGGATGCGCATGGAATCTTGAGTGGAGGGAACTTTGGTGAGTCGCTTATTGAGGAGTTCCAGGATGGCAGAATCGGTGAAACTTTTTCGATACACGCCTGGTCCGCCGAGGGCTCGCCAACGCACTAGATTACTCTCATTAAATCCGGCGCTGCCAGCGATGATTTGCATGTCTTCTTCCACGGGCAGGTCTGGCAAACTTTCCAAGGATTCTGTTAGATCGATCTCAGCAGTTTCAAGAATCACGTACCGAGGATGAGTGGATAGTGGGCCATCGGCTGAGGTCACTTGAAGACCTGAGGGCATCGGCTTCTCCGCCTTTTGCTTGGCCTGAAGTGCAGCTGCGTCTGCCTGATTCATCTCAGTGATCTGATTCAATCGTCTTTGAGCAAGCTGCTGCAGCCATGCTGGCGCTTTGTTGTCGCTTGCAGCTTCTTTGAAGATACCCTTATCTGAAGGTGGCAGTGACGCAGGGAAAGCAGGCAAACGTGAAAGACGCACCCATAACTCAGGCCAACGGGGGCTGGGTGTCAGCGTTATTTCGATGATGTCGCGCCAATCTTCAGCGGCTCCTGGTGGCGGCGTGGATTTGTTGCACTGTTTCAAGACCTGAACTGCTATTGCAGTTCTTAGCAAATCGGGGTGGATCGGCGGGCGTCGAAAGTTTTTGCTGAAGGTTTTCCACAGCCGTTCCTCCTGATCCAGCCGCAGGCGCGCTTGCAGTTTCATTTCAGGTGCCGAATCACTGGACCAAACCTCGTCGCGAACAGATTCACTGATATTGCGTTGCCATTGGGTGAAGCTTTGCAGCATTTCCATGAACTCGTCCTGAGTCGATTCAGGGCGGGGGATGTCTATGGATTGGAGCGGTTCCTTCAGGCTTTGCTTGAGCATTTGGAGGGACTTCTGATGAGATTCGATCAGCCCTGCATCGGCCTGTCCTTTCAGCCAAGTCGATGTCGTGGGGAGTGCTAAATGATGTTTTTGCCAGAGCTCATCGACGCGTTTAGCTAGATCGGTGGTCGTGCTGGGCTGTTGCTGTCTCGGTTGCTGAGCTAGCCAAAAGTAGGTCCCTAATCCTGCCCCAACGACAAGCAGGGCGGCGATCATGGTGACTGAAAAACTGCCTGAACGTGCTTTTGGCAACGGAGGCAGTGCCTCCATAAAGCTGCTGGGGGGCGACATGAACGAAGGGTCCATTTCTGCCGATTTGTTGGTCGTGGCCTGCACTTCAGTCAGGGATTCCCGCGAATGACGAGCCGTGGGCTGCTTGGCAACAGAACCCAATTGTGGCAAAGTTTGCGGTGCTGTCAGATCAAGCACGTTGCGGGCAATGCCGTCAGCCTGCCGTCTGAGTGGTGAACCTGCATTCATGGCAGCCCAACGAAATCCAGCAACATCATCTGTGGGCTCTAAATGAGTCGTGAAGGTGACGTGCATGGACTCTGCTCCTAGTCCGCGCAAGGATTCTTGAATGAGTGGCAATGCATCTGACTCACCTGGTAAAATGATGAAACAGCGCGGGCTTTGTGTCGGCAGAACGCTGAAATCAGCCTGTCCCATGAGCTGTTCCCAAGCAGAGCCTAAAGTGCGAGCACGCAAACTCAAAAGAGACACCTCTTCAAGCGGCTCCAAAAAACGTGGAGGCTCATTCCAGGCTGTGCGCCATTTCATTTGCATCAAAATGTCTGCCGGAGTTATGCCTTCCTCGGCCGCCAGCTTCACCTCCCGTGCCTCTGCAATGAGATGATGTGCCAGATGATTTGTGCGGCCTGTGTAGTCTGATCCGGCATCTCGGATGCAGCTAAAAACATGCACCTGAGACGCGCCTGCGGTGATGATACGATGACTGCGAATGATCCTGCGCGCACCCAGGCCGGGGAGGCGCGCAAACTGCGACAAGCGCTCCACAGCCCCCGCCACTAGCTCAACCACAGCCCGATGCCGCGCCACCGTGCCAAAGCCCGTGCGCCCTGCTTCAAGCAGGCGTGGAGCTGAGGTGTAGATGAGTTGCCAGGCCATGAGATTGAGATTTACGGCTGTCCTTTATACCTTTGGCACCACCCCTGGAGCGATCTGCGACAGCACCCAAAGCGTCGGACACTCGACATTCTTCGGCTTCATGAGCTGCGGATCAGGGCCGATGCGGATGTGGCCTTCGAGATCCGTGAACTGAACAGGAGAGCAACCCAGTGGACTGATGGCAAAGTAGCAGACATTGGATGAAATGGCCTCTGCATTGGAAACAATGGCTGGGCATAGCTCCAGCAGCAGGTCCCGAATACGATTGGAATTAATCTGAATGTTTTCAGGCAAAATGGCTCCTTTCTCGACACTGGGCAGCAGTGGTTCTGGGCCAAGTAGTGGCTCCCAAGTATCACTCTTGCCGACCATGACAGCGAAGGGGGTATCAATACATTCCCGTGAATCCAGGCCGAGCACGCTTTTGATACGCACTTCCGTTTCTGCTAAAATCACATCCTGCTGATCGAGTCGCCGACTCTGAATCTGCGGATCACGCACGCCTTTGAGGCGCTGCCGGAACTCCGTATTGTGAAGCGGGTCAAAGAGAAAAAAGATGCCTGATGCCACGGCAATGTGCTGTGCCCCTGGAGAGTCCGCACTGTTGCGCGTCGGCTCAAAGTGCTCGCCGGCGTTGTCATAAAAGACGATGGAAAAATCTGTCTCGTGATCATGGCGGCGCGAAAGTTTAAACACAAAGGGCTTGGGCAAACGCACCTTTCGGCCGAGTCGCGGCAGCGTTTCGTAGAGCATGCCTTCGAGCTCCGTTTTTGCCAGGAAGGCATCTTCAGGCGTGGATGCAGAAAACAGTTGGGTCCGCATCTGCGTGAGGATGACATTTTCTGATGGATCAGCATCTCGGAAAGTGACGCCAAAGTGTTGATATAGGCTGGTCTGTAGCGTCCTCGTCAAAACACTGAGGTAATAAGACTTTCCAGATGAGGGTGCTCCGACCACTGAGAAAATGTGATGCGGTGTCTCCATGAAACCTGGCGGCAGCTTGCGTCGGCAATGCGGGCAGGCAAGATCTGGTGCTGCGATCCCCATGGCATCAATCGCCTGCCCACGATCCGTAAAGCGAGTGGCATGAAATCGCTGCATGGCATCCTCTCCGAGCAGCGGATCACCCCGCAGCGCTGCATGAACGGAAATGTTCATGGCATCACCACGATCAAACTTGAACCAGCAGACAGGACAGGTGAACTCACCGTATTCTGTATTTACCGGCTCCGCATGCACGGCCTGCACGAGTTCATCGCTAACGGGAGCAACCATGCGTTCAGGTAGGATGTGGAGTATGTCTTTGACGAAAAAACCCACATCGCGAAGACCTGCCGGCATGACCAGATTTTCTGTAGCCTGCTCGGCCGTTTGCTTTCTGACATAATCTCTCAGCTCCTCAGGGCTGAAAGGGCCATACCACTGGCGGGCTTCAGCATCGAAAAAATGCCAGAACATCTCATGCCCAAAAGCCAGCCACTCTTCGGGTGATGAGATGCATTTAAAAGCCATCACCTCGCCGCCAGCCGTGAGTGTATGCTCCTCACCGAGGTGCAATGAAAACTGTGAACCCGGCGCGCCGTCCACCAGCGCTGAGCCGTCACTGTTGATCGTGACCTCAAATTCATCTCCCCTCTGCTGGATCGTGCCTAGAACTGGAGGGCAATCTGGTGTGCCCATGCGAAAATCCGCCGCAGCACTACTGCCAAAGATAAAAGGTACAGCTGCCACAATGGACCGCTCGCCAGTGGCACAATTAAGAAGGCAAACTCGAGGCGCGAAAGGACGGGGGCGTGGGTTCAGCATAAGAGTGTGATGATTGGCTCCTCCTGGAACCTTTGGACAAAATATAACAATTTCTGTTTTCTTACTCTACACCTTAGAAGTCAATTTTGTAATGAGTTTGTGAAGCTGGAAACGTGATCGTAAAAACTCAAGGGTGATGCATTCGCGGCCCAACTATTAGAGGCATTCACCTTTGAGATGGCATTTTCGGGGAAGTTTGCTATGGAATGCTCTGCCTTGTTCTGGCTGGGGGTATGCTTCAGCTGGATGACGGCTCTATTTAACCATGCCTACTCCTATCTTACCGACTGATCTTCCGCCTCTCATGCATACGGCCGTGGAGGAGGCTGTTCGGCTGCTCAGGGCAGGGGATGTGGTGGCCTTGCCGACTGAAACAGTCTATGGACTAGCGGCGGATGCGCTGAATCCAGCAGCAGTGGCGAAGATTTTTGAGGCAAAAGGTCGGCCATCTTACGATCCGCTGATTGTGCATATCGCGGATAAAAAGCAGCTGGATACAGTGGCAGATGTGCCTGAGGCAATCCAAAAGACAGTGATTCAACTCATTGAGCGGTTTTGGCCTGGGCCACTCACCCTGGTGCTGCCAAAGAAGGCCTGCGTGCCTGATTCTGTGACGGCGGGTCTGCCAAGCGTGGCGGTTCGGGTGAGCAGCAATCCTATTTTTAAGCGCATCATCCAGGGACTGGAAAAACCGATTGCTGCGCCGAGCGCGAATCGTTTTGGCGCGATCAGTCCGACATCAGCCAATGCGGTCTTTGCGGAGTTGGATGGTCGCATTCCGCTGATTGTTGACGGCGGTGCCTGCATGCATGGTCTGGAGTCCACCATCATCAAAATTGAACCGGGTTCGCCAAAGCCAATGATCACGGTGCTGCGTCCCGGCCCGATCACGGTGGAGGATCTAAAACTGTATGGCAAAGTGCAGGTGGCTAACCGTTCGGTCGTTGATGAGGCTACAGAGGCCCCAGGTCAATTAGCTAGCCACTACGCCCCGCGCACACCGCTACGACTGCTGAGCAAGCCGAGTGATTTCACGCCTGAGGAAGGCAAGCGGTACGCGCTGATGAGTTATCGCGGTGAGGAGAAAGATGGTTATCTGGATCTAGCTGATTTTGAAGAGATCATGGTGCTGAGCCCTGGGAACGGGAAGCTGCCAGAGGCCGCCGTGCGGTTTTTCTACATTCTCAGAACTTTGGATCAGTTGGGTGTGGATGAGATCATTGCCGAGCCGATGTTTGAGCACGGCATGGGGATCGCGATGATGGACCGCCTCCGCCGCGCTGCGATGAAATTTTGATAATCACCGCATGAGCGACTCTAAAAAAGACACTAACTCCCAAGCCAAAAGCACAGGGATCGTCTCCATCGCTATTCTTTGTAGCCGCGTCCTGGGGTTGGTCAGGGATCAACTCTTAAATGGGCTGTTTGGCTCCCATTTTGCGGGCATTTTCACAGCGGCTTTTCGCACGCCGAACATGCTGCGGGATCTCTTTGCCGAGGGGGCGCTTTCGACGGCTTTTGTCACGACCTTCACCAAGAAAATCAAAAACGAAGGTGATGAGGCGGCTTGGGAGTTGGGGAGAAAGATGCTGGCGCTGTGCATCTGCTTCATGAGCATGGTGGCGCTGGCAGGTATTGCGGTGGCACCTTGGCTGGTACGGCTGATGAATCCGGGCTGGGATAACCCAGAAAGCATAGCTCTCTGCACTTGGCTGGTGCGGATTATGTATCCTTTCATCACACTGGTTTCCATGACGGCGTTGGTCATGGGCATGCTGAATTCCAAGAAAGTCTTCTTCATCCCAGCTGTAGCTTCCGCCTTTTTTAATCTGGGCTGCATCGTCGGTGGTGTGGCAGCGGCCTGGCTGCTTGATCCTGGATTCCGCGCGGGACAGATCACAGAGAAAGGGCTCACGGGTTTTGCCATCGGCACGCTCATCGGCGGCGTGTTGCAATTGGGTATCCAGCTACCGGCTTTGAAGAAAGTAGGCTTCCGACTTGGGTTGGATTTTGGGTGGAAGGATAAAGGCGTAAATGATGTGCTTCAGCTCATGTGGCCCTCACTCATCGCCGCAGGTGGGACGCAGATCGGGGTGACGCTGAACTCCATTTTTGCCTCCTGCACGCCGGGGAAGGAATCTGCGGGAGCTTGGCTGGCGAACGCGCAGCGACTGCAGCAGCTACCCTTGGGACTCTTTGGCGTAGCCGTGGCCACCGTAACTCTGCCGATGCTCTCGCGACTGGCTACGGATGGCATGACACCTGCGTTTCGGGGAGCTTTGGCAAAGGGAATGCGGCTTGTCCTCTTCCTGACTCTGCCAAGTGCGGTGGGGCTTTCGATCTTTGCTAAAGAGATTGTGTCACTGCTTTTTGAGCATGGGAAGTTCACCGCGCATGATGTGGCGATGACAGCTGGACCGCTACAGGCATTTGCTTTTGGGTTGGTATTTTACTCAGCGATCAAAGTGCTTCAGCCAGCTTTTTACACGATTGGTAAGCGGTTTGTTCCCATGATCGTGAGTCTAAGTGTGATCGCGCTCACGGCGTCTCTGAATGCATTCACTGTTTTTGTGCTGCACTGGGATCACACGGCGCTGGCTTGGGCTACAGCACTGGGACTAGCCGTTAATTTTGTGGCGCTTTATGCCTGCATGAGAAAGTTTGCTGGTGGGCTGGAAACAAAGGCTCTTTCTGCCTCTTTGATGCGGCTCCTGGTAGGCGTCGGGTTAATGGCTGTTGTTTGTTATGGCTCCAAAATCTATCTGCTAGCAGACTGGGCTAAGCTGGGCTTTGTCGTGCAGGCGACTTTGCTTGGAGCAACTGTGGCTTTAGCTGCGGTGGTGTATTTTTACGTGACTCAAAAACTCCGTGTCGAGGAGGCAGGTGAATTTATCGGCATTGTCTCAAAACGTTTTAAACGCTAACTGCATCATGCCACGCCAACGCATCTGGATCACTGCCGCTCTCCTTCTGGCCATTGTCTGGTCCATCGTGGCCGTGGTGATGCATGAGACGGATCACCTTGTTTCTTGGCCTGGAAAGGTCCTGGAGCTTGTCGAAGAAGCGCCATGGCTAAGCGGGAAGGAACTCAGTGATGAAAAGCGCCGCCAGTATCTAGCGCAAGTCATTGCCAGCTATCTGCGCCTGGATGCTGGGCAGCGCAGGAATCTGCGGGAGGATAGTCAGGCGGAGTTGGACAAGTTTTTTGCGTCGCTGAATGACGAGGAGAAAAAGGAGTATGTGGATCGTACCATCGAGCCACTTTTTGAGGTGATTGAAAAATCACTGAAGGTGATGCCCG
>JAPLUM010000422.1 GCA_026397605.1 Verrucomicrobiota bacterium
GGACTATGTCGTCACGATCAATGCGCCGGTTACCATCGGCAACCTTGTCTTCAATGACAATAACAATAACGGCATCTACGACACTGGGGATGCAGGCGTGGGTGGTGTGGCGGTGCAGCTCTTTAACAGCAGCAATACACTCGTGGCCAGCACTACAACAGCTAATACCACGACAAGCTTGTCTGGCTTCACGGTCGAACAAGCGCACAGTTCTGTCTGGATGCAGACTTATGCAGCTGCAACCGCCTGTTTTAGTGGCACAAGCAGGACGGCTTACTGGTCGGGGACAGCAGACAAAATTGACTACTTGGTGCCTGGAGATGTGGACGGGCGCTCGGCTCTCAATGTGGACTTCCCGACGGGTAACTCCAATAACTTTGCTGTCCGTGCTACGGGCACGATCACGATACCGACGGCGGGTAACTGGACTTTCCTGATGGTCCTAGATGATGGCGGACGACTCAAAATCGACGGCGCAGATGTGATTGTCGATGAGTCAGGCTTCCATGGCGTGGGGGATCGCTTTGGTACGGTGAATTTGACGGCTGGCGCGCACACCCTTGAGATGGTTTACATCGGAGCCTGGGGCGGTAGCGTCGAGCTGTTTGCTCAACTTGGTAGTTTTTCTTCCTGGAACACTGGGTTCAAGCTGGTCGGCTATACAGCGGGTGGTGGTCTGGCGGCCAGCCGCACCGGCACCGGTCCTGACGTCGGTAAATATTCTTTCTCGGGTCTAGGTGTAGGGAGCTACTACGTGAAGATTCCGGCGAGTGAGTTTGGTAGTGCGAAGCCTCTATACCGCAGAGAATCCGTTCCCAACACTGTGGCCCCAGCTGATGATGGCAAGGACGACATGACCGCTGCCAATGATGATGGAATTGACGTGCTTGATGTGACCATTGATGGTGTGCGTAGCCCGCTCATCGCACTCAGCAATGGAGTTGAACCCACCAATGCGACGACGGAAACCGGCTTTTACAAGACAGACGATGATGCGGTGGACGCCAACGGTAATCTGACCGTGGACTTTGGTTTCCGCACGGCGACCACGGGCTGCTACCACTTTGCTCTGTGGGATGAGGACAATAATGATTACATTGAACGTACCGTGCCGCCACAGAGCATTGGGTTCGTTTACAATGGCACGACGATTGCCTATCAGAAGCAGATGGACGTGACTTATAACACGGGCACCAAGCGGTTCACTTATGATACAACCTTTGTGCAAAAAGCGGGGCAGCGCCTGGATGGATTTTACATTGTCTTGTCCAGTGGGCCTGAGCCGACGAATAATACCCAGTCCGCAATCCTGTACGTGGATCTGTTCAATCGGAATAGCCCAAAGGCGTCGATGTATGTCTATAACTACAATCTGCAAAACAACGTTTTTGGTCAGGACAGCAACATTAGTTACACGAACTCCAAGCTCCTAGCGAGTTCACAGACCACGAATAGTCCTATCCAGCTTTGGGCCACAGAATCAGGAAGCACTCTTCAGGTGCGAATCACGGCTGATTTGACAGCGGTGAACAATTTCGCCACGCCAGCCTACTCCACCTATGGGCTGACTAGCAGCTGGGAAGGTTTCGCTTTCAGTAATACCGCGGGTATCTGGAGCCACTACTACAATCTACTGGGTGCGCCGACTTACAATGCCAGCTTCCAGCTGACCAGCTGGCCGCTAGACTCGGCGGCGCAGGGCTTCTCTTACTTGGACACTCACAATGTCAGCCCCATCATCACCGAGAATATCTGCGAAGAAAAAATGGGCGTGGGGAACCTTGTTTTCAAAGATACCAACAATGACGGTAACTACGACGCTGGTGAGGGAATGGACAACGTGCTGGTCTATCTCTACAAGCAGGGCCAGGCGGCTGGGGTGGACTTGCCTGTCGCTGCCATGCTGACTTATGGGGGTGGTAAGTATATTTTCAATGGTATCACTGCGGGTAGCTACTTCCTGCACATCCCCTCCAGCGAGTTCGGCAGCGGCAAGCCGCTCAACTTTACCACTCCGATCTCTGGCACTTCAGCAGGAGATGATGATCTCGGCCAAAACGCTCTTGGTTTAGCAACTCACCCTGCCACAGTTGGTGTTAGTACAGCGGTGTTTACACTGGCTGCCAATATCGAACCAACGGATGCGGATACAGAAACTGGATTTGATAAGACCTCAGATAACTTTGACGACAATAACACGGACCTCACGCTTGATCTAGGTTTCCGATCAGGTGAGAACCTTGGTATTGGTAACTTGGTTTACTTGGATAACAACGGTAACGGTCGCTTTGATGCAGGGGATGCAGGAGTGCCAGGAGTCAAAGTGGACCTGTTGAATGCCTCGACCTCTGCGGTGATCTCTAGCACCCTGACTGATTCCGCTACAACAGCACAGCTAGGCTTTGCTGTTACCCAAATGAATACGGGGTCCACGGTGGTTTCGACCTATGCTGCTGCCAATACGCAGCTAGCGGCTGCAAATGTTAGCAATAGTCTCAGCACGACGGCACAGACGCTCAACTATTACACCTCCGGTGCGGATGGCCGTTTTAGCAGCGGTAATGCGGCTTTCCCGATGGGGTCGTTTACCAACTTCATCGTCAGGGCCACGGGCACGATCAATATCCCGACAGCAGGCGTTTGGAGCTTTGGTATGAGCAGTGATGACGGTGGCCGCATTCGTATTGATGGCACGGATCTCATTGTCGATGACACTCAGCACGCTGTGGCGGACCGTTTTGGTAACCGATCACTCACGGCTGGAGCACACACCATTGAGGTCACGTACTGGGCCTTTTCGGGCAGTGATGTACTAGAAGTTTATGCCGCTGCCGGCACACTGACTTCTTGGTCCAGTAGTTTTAAACTCATTGGGGATACAAGCAATGGAGGGTTGGCCGTGACGACTACTTCGACCACGAATTTAGCGGGCCGTTACCTTTTTGGAGGCTTGCCTGCCGGAAATTATGTCGTGCGTATCCCTGCCAGTGAATTTGGCGTTGGGATGCCATTGGCCGGATATGGCTCTTTTATCAATGGCTCACCCACGGATGATCAAAGAGATGATAACAGTGTCACTGGCAGTGCAGACAATGGGATTGATGCTAGTTCTCCTGCTACAACAGGGATCAGCAGTGCCACAATCGCGATTGGCGTCGGCACAGAGCCGAATAACACGCTGGAGAGCGGCTTCCTGAATACGGAAGATGATGCCTGTGACACGCACTTTGACCTCACGGTGGACTTTGCCATGGTCGCAGCGACGAGCGACCTCGGAGACCATGTCTTCGGCACCCTTGCCGCTGGATCGGCCTCTCAGGCCGCGAGCACACACATCGGCGCCGCCACTACGCTGACTGTGCCAGTGACCATCCCCGTGCTGGCCAACGTGAGCGGCAGCACCTCCCGCGTGAATGTCTTTGTCGATTGGAATGGAGATGGCGATGTGGCAGACACCAGTGAAACTCTCGCCGCGCAGACTGTTGCTGCTGCCGGCACCACGAATCTAAGCTTTAGTCTCACCCCACCCGTAGGAACCACCGCTGGCACGAAATACTTGCGCATTCGCGCTACGGAAAGCTCAACAGCACCGGCCTTTGCCGGTGCTTCCGCACTCAAGGGTGAGGTCGAAGATTACGCGATCAGTGTCGCGAGCTGTCTCATCGTCACCACGACTGCCGATAGCGGCCCCGGTTCCCTGCGCAATGCGATTACTTGCGCCAACAATAACCCTGGGGCTGAAACGATCACCTTCAACATCCCCGCCGGCATGCTCACTGGGGGTGTCGCTATTATCTCCCCCGCCACCACGCTGCCAATGGTCACGGATCAGCTTACCATCGACGGCACTTCACAGACGACCTTTGGCGGCAACACCAACAACGTCATGCTCGGCGCTGGCGGCACCGTCGGTGTCGATGGTCTCACGCTCTCCCAAGTCCCTGGGCCTGAAATTGAAATCAAAGGCAACGGCGATGGCACCACCATTCGTGAAGGTCTGATGTTTAATGCGGCGAACTGCACCGTGCGCGGCATTGCCATCCACGGCTTCGGTTGGACCAATGACCAGCAGCGCGGTGACATCACTTTCGCCGCAGCAGGCGGTCTGGTGGATCAATGTGTCGTCGGCACCACGGCCACGTCCTTTACTCTGCCAGCGGTCGGTGGGCGGTCGATGGACAACGGCATCACCTTGTTCTTCCAGGGCACCATTCAGAATTCACTCATCGGCTTCACCGACGACCACGGCATCATGCTCATCGGAGCGAGTAACAGCGTCGTGACCAACTGCGAGATCCGTGCCTGCGGGCGCATCAATGTTGGACGCCCAAACATCAGCATCCGGACCTTTGATGGAACATTCACCATCTCCAACGTCACCATCAGCAACAACCTCATCACCGCGCATCCGAACTGGGCAGGCGCAGACACCTACAGCGATGGCCCGTCCAATAACGTGACCTTCGTCAACAACACCATCTCCAACAACTTCATCGGTCTGAGCATCGGCAACGTGAAGGCCACCTCAAGCGTCAGCGTCTTTAATATCGATCGCAATATCATCACGGGAAACGGCCCTACAGGAGCCATTTGGGGTATCTCCAACAACGTCACCAACAACGCGCCGCAGCGCATCAAGCTCACCAAGAACAGCATCTACAACAACACTGGGCCTTCGCTGGATTTTCTCTTCGACTGGACCACTGCTGGCGTGACGCCGAACAATGGCACCAAGAACGGCAACCTGTTCAATAGCGACATGGATTACCCCGTGTTCACCAGCGTCGCACTCAGCGGCAGCAATCTCACGGTTTCAGGTTATGTCGGCAATGTGCCCGCCGGCAGTGCCACCTTTGCCAGTGCCACCGTGGAGGTCTTCGCCGCCGACAATGCACCTGCGGATCAAAGTGGCGCAGTTCATCTCGCAGACGGTTACAACGTTTCCCACGGTGAAGGGCGTCTCTACCTCGGTGCCCTAACCGCCAATGGTACGGGCCTGTTCAGTGGCACTCTGACACTTACTGCTGGCCAAATTGCATCCTGGACCGCCTTCCTCGGCAGCGCTCCGACCTCAGCCAGCCTCGTCACTGGAACGGCCACAGATGCCACGGGCAACACTTCCGAGTTCGGAGCCATCATGCCAATTATCACCGACTTTGGCGATTGGAATGGCAGCGGTGCGCTCACCACAACGACGAGTAGCACGATGAACAGCAACCTCCGCCTCGGGGCCAGCGTGGATGCGGAAGCAAGCGTGACGCCGAACGCCGCAGCCAGCGCCGATGGTGCTGATGAAGACGGGGTGACACTACCATCTTCTCTGATCCAGGGTGCAAGCACCGCTCTCACGGTCAATGTGACCAACAACACTGGTTCCAGCGCCTATCTCAAT
>JAPLUM010000430.1 GCA_026397605.1 Verrucomicrobiota bacterium
ACCCGCTCAAAAGCCCGAATCTGCTGCGTTGGGCTTGTTTTGAGAGGCATCGAGCATTGACCAGGACCTGAATCCACTTGGATAGTTTTTTGCATGTCACTCATCACCCGGCTCCAGCCCTTTCGCAAAGAAGTCTGCATCGTCCTAGCGATGCTGGCCACGCTGGTTGGCCCCTTTTTGCTGAAGCCAACGGAAAGTGCCGCACCGGCAAAGTATGATCGGCGGTTGGTGATCGTGACGCCACATCATGAGAGTATCCGCGAGGAGTTTGGGAAAGGTTTTGCGCGTTACTGGAAAGCGCGGACTGGGCAGGTCGTCTTTGTGGACTGGCGGGTGCCGGGTGGCACATCGGAGATCGCCATGATGATGAAGTCGGAGTTCATCGCAGCGTTTCAACATTACTGGACACAGACTCTGCGCCGCCCCTGGACGGCTGATGTCGCGCAGTCCTGCCTGAATCCCAAAGCGCCCGTGACTGATCAGGCTAGAGCAGCTTTTTTAAGGTCGCGCATTGGAATTGGAGCGGACGTTTTTTTTGGTGGAGGCGGGTTTGATTTTCAGATCCAAGCTGAGGTGGGCACGCTGGTGGCTGAGGCAAAGGCTGGCACGGGTTTAAAAGAAATTCGTCGGCTGCATCCTGAGTGGTTTTCAGACGCCGTGATTCCAGAAAAAATGAGCGGCGAAGCCTATCGAGACGCTCAGGATCGCTGGTGCGGGGCTTGTTTATCGAGCTTTGGGATCGTTTTCAATCGGGATGTTCTCAGGCGATTAGGAATCGAGAACGATCCGACTCAGTGGCAGGACTTGGCTGATCCAAGACTTCAGGGCATGGTGGCCCTGGCGGACCCAGGGCGTAGCAGTTCGGCGACGAAGGCCTTTGAAATGCTCATCCAGCAGCAGATGCAGGAAAGGATCGCTCAACTAACAGCGAGTCCAGGCCAGCTAAAGCCTGATCAAATCCAAGCGGCGGGTGTCGAGCAGGGCTGGGTTGAAGGGCTAAAATTGATCCAGCGCATCAGTGCAAACTCCCGTTATTACAGTGATACCTCCACCAAGATCCCGCTGGACGTCATGCGTGGGGACGCTGCCGCCGGCATGTGCATTGATTTTTACGGTCGCTCCACCGAGGAGTCGCTCAGGCAGGCGGATGGTACCTCGCGTGTCGGATTCATCATGCCAGTGGGCGGCACCTCCATCAGTGTGGACCCCGTTGCCATGCTGCGTGGGGCACCTGATCCTGAGCTGGCCACGGCCTTCATGGAATATGTGCTGAGTGAGGCAGGGCAGGGGCTCTGGGGCTATCGGGTCGGTGTTCCAGGTGGACCTGAAAAGACAGCGCTGCGTCGCCTGCCTGTCAGGCGCGATTTCTATACTCCTGAAAAAACGGCACTCATGAGTGATGGCGCAGAGATGCCCTATGAAAAAGCCCAGGCGTTTACGTATCATCCCGAATGGACCGGTCCCGCCTTCAGCGCCATCCGCTTTCTCGTGCGGGTGCTCTGTGTAGATTCCCATGAGGAGCAGCGGAAAGCCTGGCACAGCCTAGCTCAGGTGGGCTTCACTCCCCACTCCACAGAAGTTTTTCATGATCTGAATCGAGTGAGCTACGAGACGACACTGGGTGAGATCAGCCGGGTCGTGCGTTCTCGAGATAAGGTGGCAGAGACACGACTGGCACGTCAGCTCGGCGATGCTTTTCGTGGTAATTATAGATTAGCTTCAGAACTTGCACGTCAGGGCAAATGACGAAATCTTCATGGAATACTCGCAGCTTTCGTTACTCTAGTAGGTAGCCTTTTCTCGTTCTCATGCTTCTTCGTCTTGCCCTACTCTTTCTCGTCCTTTCCAGTGTCGCCTGTCGCAGCACCCAGCGTTTAGTGAAGGCTTTTCCGGCGGAGCCGACTGACTTTTTACAGCATGGGAAAGAATTGAAAAAGACCAAGGCAGCGGACTCTCCCTTTTTGTTGGATTGGAAGAACTCGGACAAGGATATCTGGGGAAAGGCTGCGGAGAAAAAGACTATTTACATCGCTCCAGTCTCATTGGAAAAACTGCGTCCCATGTCTCGAACACTTTCTAAGGTGGAAGTGGGCGAAAAAGAACGGCAGAAGAAAGTGGCCAAGCTGGCCCATGATCTGGAGCGTGAATTGACCCAAGCCTTTGAAAAAGCCCCCGAACCTCGGCGGCAAGTCGTGAAGGTTCCAGACAAGACCAGCCTCGTTCTGGAATTGGCTATTGTGGAACTCAACCCCAATCCTATTTCAGGGGGCCTCATGAGGAAGGGCATCAATATCCTCCTTTGGCCCGGAGCAGAAACCATGATGTCCCACAAACTCAAAGGCAACATGGCCATCGAGGGAAGACTACGGGACGCAGGCAGCAAAAAGACCCTCTACGAGTTTGCCGACGCTGAACAGAACCGCTCTGGCATCATCCTCTATTACCACGACTACACCAATTTCAGCTACTTCCGCAAAGCCGTTCGTGAATGGGCCACCCAGATCGAAGATGTCATCCGCAAGCAGGGCAAATCGTCGATTAAAGATGGTCCTCCTGCGACCTTCATGCTCTGGTGATCCTAAAATCCCGTTTCAAGTTCTAGGTTTCAAGTTTCATGACCCAAGAACCACCGCCAAAATATGACGATCATCTTCCATTGATCAAATACAACCGTCGCCGATACCGCTCTTGACGTACTCCAAGGCATTGTTAAACATCAAGTAGTTAGGCGACAAAGCCGCGCATGGACGAAGATACTCCTCAGCAAGAACACGAGAAGCCACGCTTCCTTCTTCTGCCAGACGGATGCAAAGATCTTATCGACGCACTTCGTCTTCAGCAGCAACAAGGGGAAGTACCAGAGGTGGCTTATCCGCACGTTCTTGTTACAGCAGCCGAGCCGACTACAGCATCTGAGCCACCACAGGCGTTGCCCTCCAGCGTAACTCTCACCGATCCGGTCAGCATCCGCGACCTGGCTTCAGCCCTGCACCTCAAACCCTATAAGGTTGTCTATACACTTATCCGATTAAAAATCTTCGTCTCAGATCTTGATGCGGAACTCGACTTCGACACCGCTTCCATGGTATGCTCACACTATGGAGTTGCCGCAACCAAAGCCGCCTGACAAGAAGATGAAGCGTCCGCACCTTAGCGGCTCTCTGCAATCCTTAACCCCATGAAATACCTCCTGATCGTCGCATTGATCTGCACTTCCGCGTTCGTCACCTTGGCTCAACTGCCAGCCAAGCAGCCCAAGAAAATCGGCACGACGTCTGATTTCCGCGACCTGCTGCTCACGAACAAGTGGTCCTGGCGCAACGTGAGCGCAGGCGTGCCCGACCGTGAATGCGTCTTCATGCCCGACGGAACATTCCGCCACCCCAACTTCACGGCCCGATTTACGATCAAGGACATCAAAACCGTTGAACTTAACCGCAAGAAGGACGGGAAGGCTGAACGAGCCGTGATGAACTTCCATCCTGATTACCTGAGTTTCGAGGTTCTCGACTTCGATAAGGCGCGGAGAATCACCGGAAAGCGGCTCCCGAAATAGCGACTCCCGCCACAGTGCCCGCACGAACCCGCAGGGAATACGCGCACACCCATCACGGTGCATCCACGAACCCGCAGGGAATGTGGGCACACCCATCACGGTACATCCACAAAACCGCAGGGAATGCCGGCAAACCTATCTTGGTACGTCCACAAAACCGCAGGGAATGTGGGCACACCCATCTTGGCACGTCCAAATCCGAGCTCGGATTTGGGCACTCCCATCTCGGATTTGAGAATGCAGGCAGGTTTTGGGCACTTCTTGAGACTGGATCACCGCTTATTGAGAAAGAACAAGGAACCAGCCTCTTCAGCTTCGATCCTCCGTCTTCATCCTTCATCCTTCACAATTCATCCTTTAATCTCCGTCCTTCCTCCTTTCCTAACCTCTACCCTTGCCATCGGTCTGAGACACCGCTTAGATAGGGAAAATGCCCCATGGCACGAAAAGAATCCGGCAACCCTTGCTATTCCTACCGCTCTTCGCTTTCATAGAGCACGCCCATAGCTAAATCATCAAAATGCCCACTCCCGAAGAACTTGCCCGCCAAACCATCGATGCGCAGTTGCCCGCGGCGGGGTGGGTGGTGCAGAGTTTGGATGAGCTGAATCTGTCAGCCGCTCGCGGCATGGCGGTGCGTGAGATGCAATCCTTCGGCGGTCCTGCCGACTACATCCTCTTCGTGGACATCAAAGCGCCGTTACAAACAATCGCCAAAAACTTCTGCCTCTGGCGAGCTTTCCTTGCTATTGCTCGTAAGAACCACTTTCCTCAGTAAAACCTTGCCGCGTCTGCCTACTACCACATGATCTGGACTGCCCCTTCTCAAAAAGACCTCGCCACCGATACCTTGGAGAAGCGCCTCTGGTCGGCGGCGAATCAGCTTTGGGCGGGGGCTGGGCTGAAGCAGTCGGACTACTCGGAGCCGATTCTGGGGCTCATCTTCCTGCGGTTTGCGGAGGTGCGGTACATGGTGCGGCGGGCGGAGCTGGAAAAGACCAGCGCGTCATCGCGTCGTGGGTCGAAGGTGGATGACCCGGCTGCCTACATTGAGCAAAACGTGCTCTACCTGCCAGCGGGCGCACGGTTTGCCGAGCTGCTCCAGCTCCCTGAGGGCACGGACATTGGCAAGGCGGTGAATGAGGCCATGAAGGCCATTGAGCGGGACAATCCCCACATGGCCGGCGTGCTGCCGAAGGGGTATCAGGTCTTCGATTCCCTCCTGCTCAGCAACCTGCTGAAAACGCTCTCCACCATCCCCGCTGATCTGGAGGGCGATGCCTTCGGGAAGATTTATGAATACTTCCTCGGCACCTTCGCCATGAGCGAGGGGCAAAAGGGCGGCGAGTTCTTCACGCCCACCAGCATCGTCCGCTTCCTCGTCGAGGTGCTGGAGCCCTTCCACGGGCGCATCCTCGATCCCGCCTGCGGCTCTGGCGGCATGTTCGTGCAGAGCGCTCGCTTCGTGAAGGAGCACAAACGGAACCCCGGCGCGGAACTCAGCATCCATGGGCAGGAGCGTGTGGATGGAAACGTCCGCCTCGCCCGCATGAACCTCGCCGTTCATGGGCTGGAGGGCGACATCAAGCATGGCAACACCTACTACGAGGACCTGCACAGCACCGTCGGGAAGTTCGACTTCGTCTGCGCGAATCCGCCCTTCAATGTCAGCCAAGTGGACAAGGAACGCCTCAGCGCCGAGGTCGGCACGGGTCGCCGTTATCCCTTCGGCCTGCCGCGCACGGACAATGCGAACTACCTCTGGATTCAGGATTTCTATTCCGCGCTGAATGAGAAAGGCCGCTCTGGTTTCGTCATGGCGAATTCCGCCTCCGACGCCCGCGCCTCCGAGCAGGACATCCGCCAAAAGCTCATCGAGGCCCGCGCTGTCGATGTCATGGTAGCTGTCGGCCCGAACATGTTCTACACCGTCACGCTCCCCTGCACGCTGTGGTTCTTTGACAAAGGAAAAGCGAAAACGCCCCGCGCCGACACCGTCCTCTTCATCGACGCCCGTCACATCTACCGCCAGATCAGTAAAGCCCACCGCGACTGGACCGACGCCCAGATCAGCTTCATGGCCAATATTGTGCGGCTCTATCGTGGTGAGGAACCTGATTACACACTCGGTGGTGAAGAGGCGAAAGCGAAGTTGTTGGAAGTATTCGCCGCACAACCCTCACCCCAGCCCTCTCCCAATGGGAGAGGGGGTTTTGACTTCAGCGGACTGGTCGAAAGAGCCCGGCAACTTCGCAAGAACCAGACGCCTGCTGAAGAGGTGCTGTGGGAAATCCTGCGCAGCCGGCAATTCCATGACCTCAAGTTTCGTCGTCAGCATCAGATCGGTGAATACATCGTCGATCTTTACTGCCACGAACACAACTTGGTGATCGAAGCAGACGGTGATGTGCATGATGCAGACCACCAGAAGAAGCACGACAAGAAACGAGATGCCTACCTGAGCAGCATCGGCATGACGGTGCTGCGTTTCCGCAACGAGGACATTCTCAACAACACCGATTCCGTTCTCCGTGGCATTGCCTCCGCCCTCCCTTCGCCCCTTGGGAGAAGGGCCGGGGATGAGGGTAAGTCAGCCATCGCGTATCGCGATGTGGCTGGCTTATGCAAAGCCGCCACCCTCGCGGAGATCGAAGCCCAAGGCTGGAGCCTGAACCCCGGCCGCTACGTCGGCGTTGCCCCTGGAGAGGCGGTCAGTGATGAGGACTTCAAGACCCAGCTCGGCACCTGGAACGAAGAACTTGAAACCCTCAACGCCCAGGCACGTGAGCTGGAGCAAACCATCGCTAACAACGTAGTTACCATCCTTGAATCATGAAAACCGAGATCATCCAAAGCCTCACCACCACCTTTGAAGCCAGTGCGCAGCAGACGGAAGACGGCGTGGAATACTGGCTCGCTCGCGATATTCAGCACCTTCTTGGATACTCAAAATGGGAGAACTTCTTGAATGTCGTCTCCAAAGCCAAGACCGCTTGTGAAGTCTCG
>JAPLUM010000867.1 GCA_026397605.1 Verrucomicrobiota bacterium
TGGGGGTGCGGAGAAACCCAATGGGGGCGCCGGAAAACAATCGTAAACGTCACCGTAACGACCGTGGGATCGAGCTTGGAATGGGGGGCGTGGGGAGGCAGGTGTGTCCCACGTTATGGACGACCAACTTACTATTTTGAAAAGGGATGCGCGGGGCCGGGTGCAAAGCACGGCTGAGGCTAGGGCTGCGGCCATCGCGGAGTATCAGCGTAGCGGGCTTTCTGCCACGGCGTTTGCTAAGATGGCGGGCATTGCTCCCAATACGTTTTGGAATTGGTTGTATGACTGCGGGCTGACTCAAAAGCGTGGCTCGACAAAGACTGCGAGCCAGCCGCCAACCCGCTTCGTGCAGGTGGCTGCTCCTGCGGCTACTTCTTCCGCTTTGCTCGTGCGCTTGCCTGGCGGTGCTTCGGTGGAGGTGACCGATGAGAGCCAAGCTGTGCTGGCTGCTCGGCTTATCCAATCCCTTGCCTGATTACCTCGCGATGCTTAGCTTCACTGGCAGTTTGCAAATCTTCCTGGCACTTGATCCTATCGACATGCGGGCGGGCTTCGAGGGCCTGTGCGCGGTGGTAAGCGAGAAGCTCAAGGCTGAGGTGAAGAGCGGTGCGCTCTTTGTGTTTACCAATAAGCGGCACACGCGGCTCAAGGTGCTCTACTTTGATGGCTCGGGTCTCTGGTTGATGACGAAGCGCTTGGAAGTGGGCACGTTCTTCTGGCCGCGTGCGGCAGAGGAAAAGCAGACGCAGATGCGGCTGGCACCGGAGGCTTTTACCATGCTCACCGATGGCATCGACATGCATCGTGCGAAGATGCGGCCGTGGTATGAGCGGAGCTGAAAAAAAGTCTCTGCTTTAGATGAAGATAACAGAAAGTTGGTACGCCATCTGCTCTTCATCATGTCAATATGATGACACCTCTTGAAGCCCGCCTCACTGAAGAGAATGCGGCTCTACGTCATCAGCTCGAAGCGCTCCGTTTGGAAAATAAACTACTGCGCGAAAAGGTGGACCTGCTCATCCGGCGTGTCTTTGGCAAGAGCAGTGAACAGCTCGATGACGGCCAGCTCATGCTATTATTACAAGGAGGTGACGGCGCAAAAAAAGACCCAGCCTCCAGCGCAAGCCCAGGCGTCTTGGAGGCTGAAATCGAGAAGCGCGGCAAGGACACGGCCAAGGTCAAACCACGCAAGGCGCGTGAGGCACGAGTGCCGGAGCATCTGCCCGCTGTGGATGAAGTTATCGAGCCGGATGAGGTCGTTGCTGATCCTGAAGCCTGGCGCTCCATCGGCGAAGAGATCACCGAACAGCTCGACTATAAACCCGCGCGGTTCTTTCGCCGCCGCATCATTCGTCGGAAGTATGTGAAGCGTGACGAGCCCTACAAAGCGCCCATCATCGCCCCGCTCAATACACTGCAAGAGCGCAGCATCGCAGCACCTGGACTGCTCGCGCAAATCATCGTCGCCAAATACTGCGATCATCTACCGCTCTATCGGCAAGAACAAATCTATGCCACGCGGCACGACATCGCCATCCCACGCCAAAGCATGGCACGCTGGCTCGGGCTGGCCGCCGATTGGTTGCGCCCGATTTATGAGCACATCCACACCGGAGTCATGGCCGGAGGGTATGTGCAGATCGATGAACCGAGCGGAGCGAGATAGCCAGCCGAAGGCTGCCGCGAAGCGGTGAGGGCCGTGGGGCGGCCCGAAGCAAACACCGGTGGAGTATTTGAGTCCCGGCAACGGCCAAACAAAACAAGGTTATCTCTGGGCCTGCAAGCGACCGGGAGCCGATGTCAGCTTCACCTGGGCCACCAGTCGAGCCGCGCGATGTCTCGATCATATCATCCCCGCTGATTTTACCGGAACAGTGCAGTGCGACGGCTACGCCGCCTATCCATCATTTGCGAACCGAAGCGAAGGCCGCATCACACTGGCTGCGTGCTGGGCCCATGCGCGGCGAAAGTTCATTGAGGCCGCCGAAGGCTCACCACAACACGCAGGGTGGATGCTATTGCAGATCCAGCACCTTTACCGCATCGAAAAACAACTGCGCCAGTCCAAAGCCGGACCGCAAGAGCGGCAGGCCGTGCGAGCCAGCCAAAGCCGCATGATCACCGACCGCATCCACAAAGCCATCACGCGCCTCAAACTCAGCCGTCGTCACCTGCCGCAGAGCGCCATGGGCAAAGCCATCGACTACGCATTAACCATGTGGCCCATGCTCACCGTCTATCTAAAAGATGGCCGAGTGGAGATCGACAACAATCCAGTTGAGAACGCGATCCGCCCCACAGCCATCGGCAAGAAGAACTGGCTGTTTATTGGCGAAGCCGAAGCCGGGCAACGCAGCGCCATCCTCTTTACCCTCATCGAAGCCTGCCGCAGCCGAGGCATCGACCCGCAAACCTATCTGCGTGAAGTCCTCACCAAGCTGCCAACGCTGACCAATCAGCAGATTAAGGACGTGACACCCGCAGCCTGGGCCAAAGCCCAGAAAACCGCTCAACAGCAAAAAGCGGCGTAATGGTCAAAACCAAAAAGCAAGCTTAGACCAACGGCACTCGGCGAGACGCTAACGATGCAGCAAGGACCCGGGCCGCCCTCGGCCCGTTCAGTCCAGCCCTCTGCCGCTGCCGCTCCGCTTCATTTCAGCCTTCAACATTCCTTGTTGGATATTCAGCGCCCATGAGGCCAAGCCCTCATCGCACCTCAAGCGCTGCTGCTCTCCCCTTCCCA
>JAPLUM010000487.1 GCA_026397605.1 Verrucomicrobiota bacterium
GGCAGCGGGAAGAAGTTCACTGAGGAAAGGCTTTTGAATTGTTCCTCCGATGGAAGCGGGAAAGCGGACTCAGGTCAAGCTATGGTTGCGACATTACCTCCGCCGATTCAAAATCACCTCATTTATCTTCTCCAGATCATCGGTGCAATCGGTGGATCCTATCTCCCTGATATCTCCCTGACCGCTGATCCACAGATGACACAGATTGCACGGATGACGGAAAGGCCATCGACGGGAGCCGTTGGTTCCAGAGTATCGGCAAAAAGATGGGCGGGCATCCATTCTTCGTTCCAAGACTTCGAAGGATAAACCAAGAAGAAAGTGGCACAGGATTGTATCCTGTGGGTTCCACGAACCAAGGCAGAAACGGGAGCCAACAGGATGCAATCCTGTTCCACTTTCTCCCCAATCCTCTAACGAACCACCAAGAACCAAGAACGGCCTAAAGGCCGAACTACGAACTAGAAACGAATCAATCAATGGACGCTTTTAGTTTCAAGAGCTGCCACTTCCATACGTGAAAGACGGGCCTGGGCACGGCTTACTGGATGGGATGAATCTCTTCAAACTCACCTGCCTCTTTACCGGACTAGGTCTCAGCACCTGGGCAGCAGATCCTGCTGATCCTGCGGTGCCGCCGGCGGAGTGGGCGGCTGAGATAGGTGATTATCGCTCGCCACTGATCTTTAAAAACGGTCAGGCTGTGACCACGCCAGAGCAATGGCAGGAGCGGCGGACGGAGATCCTGGCAGATTGGCATGGGATCATGGGTCGGTGGCCGGAGGTGCTGGCGCATCCGAAGATGGAAGTGGTCTCAAGCACGGCGCGGGAAGATTTTACACAGAAGCAGATCCGCCTACAATCCGCGCGGGATCAGATGACGGAGGGCTACCTGCTGCTTCCTGCGGGGAAGGGCCCCTTCCCTGCGGTCTTTGTGCCGTATTACGATCCTGAAACCAGCATCGGGCTCACGGACAAACCGCTGCGGGACTTTGCGCTGCAACTGACGCGACGTGGCTTTGTCACCCTGTGCATTGGCTCTCCGGGTGGCGATGCGCGAAAGCCGGTGCTCAGCGCGGGTGCTGAGTGCCAGCCGCTTTCCTATCTGGGCTACACCGCCGCGAATGCCTGGCGGGCTTTGGCCGATCTGCCTGAGGTCGATCCCAAGCGCATTGGCATTGTTGGCCATTCCTATGGCGGCAAGTGGGCGATGTTTGGGGCCTGTCTCTGGGATCAATATGCCTGTGGGGTGTGGTCAGATCCGGGAGTGGTCTTTGACGAAAGCCGGGCCAGCATCAATTACCAAGAACCCTGGTATCTGGGCCTGGATCCTGCCATGACGCGGAAGCCGGGCCTGATCTCAGCGGATATTCCCAGGACCGGAGCCTACAAGACACTCACGGCCAAAGGCCATGATCTCGTCGAGCTGCAATCCCTCATGGCTCCGAGGCCATTTCTGGTCTCTGGCGGTGCCGAAGATCCGCCAAAGCGCTGGGCTGCGCTGAACCATCTGCGCGCCGTGAACAGCCTGCTAGGCCACAAGGACCGAGTGGCCATGACCAACCGGGAGAAGCACGATCCTAACGTGGAATCTAACGCAGCCATCTATGCCTTTTTTGAACGTTGGCTGAAATGAGGGGAACTTGAAACTCGGATTTAGGATTACAGATCCAACTCCGGCTTGAAGTCTGCCGCATGGTAGGAACTGCGCACGAGGGGGGCGCTGGCCACATGGCGGAAGCCTTTCTTCCGAGCGATCTCTTTGTAATTGGCAAAGGTGTCTGGATGAATGTATTCGATCACAGGCAGGTGCTGTGCGGAAGGACGCAAATACTGCCCCAAAGTCAAAACGGTGACGCCATGATCCAGCAGGTCATCCATGGCTTGGAACAGCTCCACCTCGGTCTCGCCCAGTCCGAGCATGAGACCACTCTTGGTCGCGCACTTGGTGCCCATTTCAGCGGCCATTTCCTTGGCACGCTTTAGCACATGCAGGCTGCGATGATACTGCGCACGGCTGCGCACCAGCGGCGTGAGGCGCTCCACCGTTTCTAAATTGTGATTGAAGATGTGTGGGCGGGCTTTCATGACCACCTCCAGGGCTTCGTCTTTGTCGTTAAAGTCAGGCACCAGGATCTCGATGGTGATTCCAGGCACGGCGGCACGGACGGCCTCGATGGTCTTGGCAAAGTGATCGGCTCCGCCATCTTTCACGTCGTCACGGGCCACCGCGGTGATGACGATGTGGTTCAAGCCAAGGCGCTTGGTGGCCTCGGCCACACGCTGGGGTTCATCTGCTTCCAGAGCAAAAGGTTTAGCCGTCTTGACGGCACAGAAGCCACAGGCCCGGGTGCAGCGATCCCCTGCAATCATGAACGTGGCCGTGCCCTGGCTCCAACATTCCCAGCGGTTCGGACACTGGGCTTCTTCACAGACTGTGTGGAGTTTCAGATCGGAAATGAGGGACTTGGTGCTCCAAAAAACAGGATCACGCGGCAACTTCACGCGAATCCAATCCGGTTTCTTATCGGTGTGTAGGGCTGGGTCGATTTTGCAAGACATCTGGGGCGTTACGAATGCCCCACGATCCTCAGATGACAATAACCGATTAAGCTGGGGACTTAAAATAGATCACTCGCCAATCGAAACAGCTTCAATGATGCCTATCAAGACGATGATCAGAAGAATCGCAAGGACGATCACCCAGATCGAGGATTTGTATTTGATGTGGGGAGTGACGGAGATGATGCGCTTGTAATCCTCTGAAAACACCATCTTGCCCTTGGCCCCCAGGAGATTGGAGAGGATGAGGCCATTGATCAAAGTGCCAATCGGAAATGCCAGCAATCCAATGCAAGAAAAAGCCACCGTTGGCCAGCGGGACCAAGGCAATAATCGACGCAGCCCATAAGCCAGGAAGAGCTGCACCAGCGATAGAACTAGGAATATTGCCCCCATCACGATTGGATTAGTATCTTTGACAGTCAACCCAGTAAAGGCGGTAAAGGCGCCTGCCGCCAAAGCAAAGAATCCGAGGTAATACAATGTGCCGACAGACTTGATGGTCGCTTCGGTATTCAGGTGCTTCTTGCGAATCTCTTCATCCTCACCTGCCAAACCTAAAGGTGGCGGGGTCAGTGGCGCTTGTGGCGGGGCGTAGGGATTCATTTCCATACAAGAGCCTAAAGCCTGACGTAAGTAGCGTCAATTTTTTCCAGATACGATGCCCCGTGTTATTGACTGAAGCGCACTCGATAGTCCCCATTGAGCATCGGGATACGCTGGAACGTGCGGTGTTCCGTTGCGGAAAAGGATACCTGGCCTTCTGTCTGTTGGGGCAGCGAGATCTGATGGGTGCCTGCTGCATCCAGCCACTGGATGATATCTGGACTGCCCAGGCCTCCGCGCGTCACATTCCCCACCAGGCCATCAGGGAAAAAGGCGCGGTCTGCCCGCACTTCGATTTCAAATTGGGTCTTTTTCGTGACGATGGCAGTCTTTACGCCGGTCGCCTCTGAATTAGGCACCTGAGCAAGCCCCAAGCTATCCTTTACCATGCCACCGCTCAGTTCCAGACTGACCATGTGGGAGACGAGAAGATCCCGCCTGGAATCCTTGGCAAACGGCGGCTGCCGGGAGTCGATCCAGCGATTGATGACAGCAAAACGCATGGCAAACGCTGAGTTGGGCTTGGTGAGATCAGGATAGAGCAGCCGTGCCTCTGCCTGGACTGATTCAGCCAATGTTGCATCATCGGTGAAGGTGTCGTTGGCATTCCAAAAATGGCCACTTGCATTATTTTGGAAGTGACGACGCGTTTCCATCACGCGATTATAGACAGCGGCTGAGGGAGGTCCTTGATTCACGACCCGCCCGTCCACTGACCGCTCGGCGTTGACTGAGTCTGAGGGTAAGCGGGCGATGGATTCACGCTTTTCAGCGGCTGGTAAGGCTGTCCTCTGTCCTCGATCAAAAGCTCTCTGCCGGGCCACTTCCCGCTCACGAGCAGCCGCATCAAACGGATTCTCCGCCAGCGCTAAAGCACTGGAGAAAAATGAGCAAAGCAAAAGCCCTCGGAATGACATAAGCAGGCTTTTAACCGAGCAGGCCAGAACTTGAAAGCAGGAAGTCATTGGGGGTTCAACGCTTCAGGCGCTCCAAGCGCACCCGACAAATGCCATGCTTCGGCGTCAGGCCAATGGCGGAGGCGGCAGCCGGGGTGAGATCGATTACCCGACCACGGATGTATGGACCGCGATCATTGATCCGAACGATGGCGCTTTGCCCTGTGTGCACATGCGTCACCCGCACCATCGTGCCCATGGGCCAAGTCCGATGCGCAGCGACCATGGCACGGGAGCGGTATGGCTCTCCACTGGCAGTGCGATGATCTTTATAAATGGAAGCAATTCCTTCCTGAACCTGGATGACGCTGGACGCAGGCGTTTGAACAGGTTTAGCGCTGTGACAGGCTGAAAGCACAACGATGAGCGCGATCAATGAAAGCAGGGGAAATCGGGACATCTCCGATTACGAACATGTATAGACCCTGAAAGCAAGACTCTATTTGGCGGAATCATGATCTTGTGACCAATCGCTTAGCAGGAAGCCAGCATCTGATGATCACCATGCCTTGCACAAACAAAAGTCCGCTTCCATTTTATCAGCACTATGTCCGCGCTCGACGATCTCCTCACCTGCCTCCGCTTTGCCAGCGTCTCTACAGACTTCAAATACCATGCCGATACACGAGCCTGTGCCGAGTGGCTGGTCTCCAAGCTGACAGGCATGGGACTGACGACCACGCTGCATGAGACGCCTGGGCATCCGGTGATTGTGGCCAAAAACAAGCACTTGGCGGGCCGGCGCACGGTGCTGCTCTATGCGCACTATGACGTGCAGCCAGTGGAGCCACTGGCCGAGTGGCTTTCACCACCCTTTGAGCCGACGATCCGTGATGGCCGCATCTATTGCCGTGGCGCGACAGACAATAAGGGCCAGCTCATCGCCCACGTTTCGGGTTTGGCAGAAACTCTGGCTGAGCATGGCGATCTGCCCGTCAATCTGACCATCCTCTTTGAAGGCGAAGAAGAAATCGGCAGCCCCAATCTGAAACCGTTCTTGCAGGAGCATCGTGAAGAATTGGCCTGTGATCTGGTGGCGATCTCTGATACCGGCATGGTCGGGGAAGGCGTGGGCACCTTTACTTATGGACTGCGCGGCATCGCCTGCATGGAGGTGAAAGTGCACGGACCCACAATCGATCTGCATTCAGGCATCTTCGGCGGTGCGGTGGCGAATCCGGCAACAATGGCAGCGCGACTGGTCTCTACGCTGCATGATGCTGAAGGTCGCGTTTTGATCCCGGGTTTCTATGACGGTGTGCGAGATCTGCAGGAGTGGGAGCGCAGCAGCTGGGCGGAGCTAGGAGATGGCGCAGCTGAAACGCTAGCGCTGACAGGTGTCCCTGCCCTCTTTGGTGAAGCCGGATACACCGAGCGTGAATGCCGCTGGGCGCGCCCCACAGCGGAAGTCAATGGCATTGGCGGAGGCTATCAGGGAGAAGGCTCCAAGACCGTCATCCCACGTGAGGCCTTCTTTAAATTGTCGTTTCGACTGGTCCCCGATCAGAATCCACAAACGCGGCCACACGGGCAGTTCCTATCTGATGGACCCTCACTCCCCCTACGGTCAGGCGGCGCAGCGGGCTTTGCAGGCCACTTTTGGGGGTAAAATTGCCCTGATTCGTGAAGGCGGCAGCATTCCCATCGTGCAGGCGTTTAAAGATGTGCTCGGCGCAGATACACTCCTTCTGGGACTGGCTTTACCCGATTGCCAAGCTCATGCACCGAATGAGAACTTTCCCATCGCCAACCTTGAGGCTGGCATTCGATTGAACAAGGCTCTCCTGCGCGAACTGGCGATGTAATATCAGGAAAGCTAAAACTTAGCGATTGCCGTTTTCTATAATTACCATAGATTAGAAATCTATGCGTATGTCATTTGGGAAAGGATCGATTTTAGCTGCCCTCAGTCTAGTGGGCGGGCTTTTTGTGTCTCCATCCCAGGGCGCTGATCCCACCGCAGAGCAGCAATTCATGCTGGAAGTACTGAATCGGATGCGCATGGCACCGGCAGCGGAGCTTGATAAGCTGGTTAATTTAACCGGTCCCAGTACCTGGGACACGCCGAAATCAGATCATCTGACGGTCTCAGCCGCACTGAATTTCTATGGCGTCAGCGCCGCAGAGTTAACCTCCCAGTGGAGCACGCTCACCGCAGCCCCTGCGCTGGCATGGAATGACTCACTGGCGGCAGCCTCGGCGACCTACTCCAATCTCATGGTCAGCACAGATGTCCAAGCTCATGGACTGGATGGCCTGAATGTGGGGCAGCGCATTACCAATGCTGGGTACAGTTCCAACTGGGGAGATTCTGCCCAAACACTTTTTGCCACCTCTTCGGACGTGACCCATGCGCATAGTGCCTTAGCCATCGACTGGGGCCCAGACGGAGGAACTGGTACGGGCATTCAATTTGGAGCCACTCACCGCGCAGCCCTGATGGACCCACTTTTTAAAGAGATCGGCATTGGTTTTCAGACGGTCTCGATACCCATTTCAAATATTGAGGTCACTGGCCCGCAGGTGGTCACTCAGCATTTAGCCAACAGCTTGCGCTCCAATGGTGTGAGCATCATCTCAGATGCCATCCTCACGGGCAGCATCTTCAATGATGCCATCCTCAACGACAGTTTTTACACGCCGGGAGAAGGCATTGGTGGAGCGCTTGTGTTTGTCTATGACAATGCGACAGGCCAGATGGTCGCCTCAGGCCAAACCAATACAGCAGGCGGATTTAACATCGCACTGACAGGTTTAACGGATGGATCTACCTACCGCGTGGAAGCTCCGGAGACAGGACTGACAGCGCAAAACTTTAATCTCAATTCACGCCAAGAGAATTACGGCACCGTGAGCAATCCGGCCATAGTGACTCTATACGACAATGTCTATGCCTCGTTTCTGACGACATCGTTTGTGCCTGTTCCTGAGCCGGGAAGCGTAGCGCTTGTGCTGCTCTCGGGCCTGATTGCACTTCGGCGCAGACGAGTTTAGTTTTCGATCCTCTACACTCCATGAAGACACTCACTATCTGCCTCCTCTCCCTTTGCCTTGCAGCCCAGTTGCACGCCGAACCTGATGCGACTGAGACAGCGATCCGTGCCGTTATCGACGAGTACGAAACGAAGGTCCGCGCCAATACGATGAAGATCATCGAGGCCAAGACGGAAGAAGAAAAAAACAAGTATCGAGGCACCATTCCCAGCGCTGAAAAATACGCCACTCAGGTGATGAAGATTGTGCAGGATCATTTAGACGCCCCAGGATCAGCTCTGGGTGTAAAATGGTTGGCCACCCAGGCTGCCAACTTCCCTGAAGGCCAGATAGCATTACAGATGCTCGGCACCTCACACACCAAGAGTGCAGGCGTGGCAGCAGCTCTGAAAGCGCTGGCATACCACCCGATCGGCATGGCTGAACCCATCCTGAAGGCCGTCCGCGAACAGAATCCAAACATGCCGGAAAAGGCTGCAGCCACCTATGCGCTGGGCATGCAGTATTTCCGCCTCTTTGAAGCAGCCGCCGATGAAAAAGCAGCGGAAGCAGCCAAAGCCAAGGCCATGGATTATTTCCAAGAAGTCAGCTCCACTTATGCCAAGGAGACCATTGATGGATTCCCGCTCGCCGATCAGGCAGCGCGCACCATGTTTGAGCTGGCCAATCTGTCTGTCGGCAGTGAATGCCCGGAGATCGAAGGCAAAGATGTTGATGGTGGCGGATTTAAGCTCAGTGATTACCGGGACAAGCACGTCGTGCTGATGTTCTGGGGCGGTTGGTGCCATGCCTGTCATGGCGTCTTGCCATTGCTGAATCAGCTCGCCACGGACACAAAGGATAAACCCATCGCGATTCTCGGAGTCAATACCGACATCCCAGATGAGGCACGAAAAGCCTATCAAGACTATCAGGTAAACTTCCGCAACTGGTCGGACGGCACCACCAGCGGCCCGATCACCAGCATCTTTAATCTGCGCAATTTCCCCACGCTTTATCTGATCGATCCCAAGGGCAAAATCATCCTCAAAAACACCAGCCTTGAGGCGATTAAAGCTAAGCTTGGAATTTAAGGGCTACTTCACTTCTTTTGCTGGCTGATCACCGAACTGAATCGTTGCCACCTTGGCATCGGCACTGACATTGAGTGAGACCCAATGACCGGCAACCGCGTGTGAAGGAAAGCCACAGGCTAAAGCAAATTCACCGGCCTCATCTGGCGTGAAGCTGAATTCAGATTTCCCCATCGTCTGACCCACGATGTGCTTGGGAGTCGCCCCACCTTCAAAGTAAGGTTCGGCGATTTGCAGCTTCTTGGTTTCGGGTTTTTCACAAACGATGGCGCTGTGTGGAATCGGGCTAGGATTGATAAAAGTCACATCCACCTTCCAACCCACTGGCACAGTCAGAATGGCCTTCCCATGGGAGTAGCCATTAAAATTCATCCCATAATTCGCCGCATTAAAGGTCGCCACCAGCACGACCTTCACACTGTTTGGTGTAGCTCCTGGGCGCAGCAGATCGTCCGCGGTAATTCCTGCAAAGAGTTCCTTTTTCAGACCTGGAATCTCCATGGTATGATCATGCCCTGCGGGCGGAGTTTGGGCGGAGAGACTCAGAGAAGAAGCAAAAAGGAAACAGACAATAGGACGGATCATGAAGTGCATGGTGGTTGGAACTGCGTCAGAGATCAACGCTAAAAACCAAGCAGACATTTCCCCCACCTGAGAAATACAATGAGTCATTTTGATGATTCGCCCTTCGACAATGATCGCGAAGAGGGTAATTCATCCACAGCACCTAGCTTCCCACATTGCCATGCCCCTGCCCGCTACCACAGATCAGCCCAAAGGCGTTTCCCTGCTCACAGCGACGGCCATCGTGATCGCTAACATGGTGGGCACTGGGATCTTCACCAGCCTTGGCTATCAGGTCACAGATCTGCCCTCTGGATTCACCCTCATGGTTCTTTGGGCCCTGGGCGGGCTTTGCGCTTTCTGCGGAGCTTTGGCCTATGGCGAATTAGCCGCTGCGATGCCCAAATCTGGCGGTGAATATCAGTTCCTTTCCCGCACTTTTCATCCATGCGTCGGCTTTGTCGCAGGCTGGCTTTCTGCCACGGTCGGTTTTGCGGCCCCCATTGCTCTCGCAGCCATGGCCTTGGGAAAATACTTCCATGGCATAAGCAACGCCGTCACCCCCCTGACGCTTTCTATCGTGGTCGTCACCCTGGTGACTTGTGTTCATTTGGGATGTGTCAACCTGGGTGCAAAATTTCAAAACATCGCCACCTGGCTGAAGGTTTTGCTCATCCTGGTTTTTATCGTCGCGGGCTTCTGCGTCAGCCCTGGACAACCCGTGAACTTTCTGCCTACCGCCTCTGACTTAAAGCTCATCACGAGTCCTGCCTTTGCCATCAGCCTCGTCTTCGTCATGTATGCGTATGCCGGCTGGAATGCGGCAACGTACATCGTTGGTGAGATTCGTGATCCGCAACGCAATGTTCCGTTGGCCATCGGTATTGGCACTTTCACGGTGAGCCTGCTCTACATCGCACTGAATGCCGTTTTCCTGCATGTGGCCCCCATGACGGCGATGGCGGGTCAGGTGGACGTGGCGCATGTGGCTGCCGATTACATCTTTGGCCCCACTGGCGGCCGTATCATGTCGGGTCTGATTTGCCTGGGGCTCGTCTCCAGCATCAGCGCCATGACCTGGGTAGGACCACGAGTAACACAGGCACTCGGGCAGGATCTGCGACTGCTCGCACCGCTAGCCAGCACGAGCAAAAACGGCGTGCCCTGGGTTGCACTGCTCGCCCAACTCATCATCGTGATCGTTTTATTACTCACAGCCAGCTTTGAAAAAGTCCTCTCTTACGTCCAGTTTAGTATCCAGTTCTGCTCTTTCCTGACCGTCGTTGGACTCATGGTTTTACGACACACCAAACCTGACCTACCAAGGCCTGTACGCTGCTGGGGTTATCCATTCACCCCGCTTATCTTTCTCAGCATTAGTCTCTGGATGATGATCTGGCAGCTGCTCAATCAGACCCGAGAATCAATCGCCGGCCTCGTCACCATTCTGATCGGCGTTTTCATCTACTGGCTTTCGCCAAAAAATGTCCAGGCGTCTGATGCGCCTTGAGGGTTGCATCTGCGTGGCTCTTTGCTACGGAGAACCTACTCCATGCAGCAAACCATCATCACTCTCGACCTCGAAGGCGTTCTCGTTCCAGAAATCTGGATTGCCTTTGCTGAAAAAACCGGCATCCCAGAACTGCGGCGCACGACTCGGGACGAGCCAGACTACGACGTCCTCATGAAAGGTCGGCTCGCCATTCTCGACCAGCATGGGCTGAAGCTTCCAGATATCCAGGAAGTCATCGGTACGCTTTCGCCCATGGAAGGTGCCAAGGCCTTTCTTGACGAACTTCGCGCTTTGACTCAGGTCATCATTCTTAGCGATACCTTTGGAGAATTTGCCCAGCCACTCATGCGGCAACTCGCATGGCCAACGATCTTTTGTCATCATCTCGAGTGCGACTCATCGGGGCGCATCGTGAACTACAAACTGCGCCAGCCTAACCAGAAGCAAAAAGCAGTCGAAGCCTTCAAATCACTCAACTATAAAGTCATCGCAGCAGGTGATTCCTTCAATGACACCACGATGCTAGGAGCGGCGGACAAAGGCTTTTTCTTCCACGCGCCAGAAACGATTCGAGCTCAATTTCCTCATTTCCAAGCCTTTGATCGTTACGATGATTTGCTCACAGCCATCAAAGTTGAGCTGTAAAAAAAATCTAATGATCGTTTAGAAAACTTGGCCTGTAATCTGCTTAATTAGCTATTGAAGCGCGAGCTTCGCCACAACGAGCTGAGCTGTCACTTCATGGTTGGGGACAGCCCGGTCACCTTAGGCCCGGTAGAATTTTGG
>JAPLUM010000431.1 GCA_026397605.1 Verrucomicrobiota bacterium
GCTCTACCGCGCACTGTCTGGATCTTGTGACGATTGCTCAAGACAGAAATACTCAAGCAGGCCTCGTGGGATCATTCGTGATCCATGCGATCGCTTTCATGATTATTTTATGGGGCTTTAGCACAGAGGCAGGCCTGCGTTTGCTGGAGCCTCCGCAAGCTGCGGTCAAAGAAGAGCCCGTCGAAGAGGTGACGATGATCTTTCCCGAGCAGATCATCCCAGCCATACCGCCGCCAAAGCCGCCCGAAAAAGCATACATTCGCACCACTCAAAATCTGGCTGAGTCACAAGCTCCAAAACAGGCTGCCTTTCAATCTGACCGCAACACGCAAGCCGCAAGCAAACTACCGCCCAAGTCAGGAGCCACGCTTTTGATGCCGACGATGGAAGGCACAGCGCCCACGAAGATGGAGCTGGCCAATCGGGACTACAAGGATGGCGAGGTGAAAAACGATGCCACACTGCCCACCACAGCCGCCGCCACAGCCGCCGCCACAGCCATGCGCCCACCACAGCCGCAGGCTCCACCAGCGCCGCCGAGCATTTTGAAGCCTGTGGACGCTCCACCACCAGCCCCGCCACCACAGCCCCAAGTGGCCAAGGTCACTGCAAACGACAGCACCCCTCTGGTGAAAATGATGGAGGAGATGGACAAAGACGCAGCTCGAATGGACATGAATCGCCTGCCACTAGAAGTGCGGAAGCCAGAGGTCAAACCCGTGACGGAAACGCCGCCAGCGAAGCCGCAAATCCGTGCACCCGCTGACATGCCACCGCCCCAAATCGCCAAAGCCATTCCGGTCTCCGAAGAGGAGATCAAAATGACGGCAGGACAGGCTGAAAAGGACTCCTATGTGCCCTTTACCCGCACCAACAAAGTGGATGGTGCCATCAGCCGTGAGGGCGACAATGCCGTGGACTCTGAAGCCACCCCGTTAGGGCGCTACATGAAGGAGGTCACCGGTGCAGTGGGTAAAAAGTGGCACCTTTACGTGAAGCTGGCCCGCGATTCCGTGAACTTTGGCCGAGTGCGTTTCCGCTTCTTTGTGGATCGGAAAGGTGTGCCGCAGGATCTCCAAATTCTCTCCGACGCCCGGGATGCTGATCCTCGGATGCGCGAATTAACCCTGCGTGCCATCCTAGATGCCCAGATTCCGCCCATCCCAGCCGATCTCTTGCCTGACTTGGATGATGAGCGGGTCAAAATCGAATACGAAGCCATCGTGTACTAAATGAAGAAGTTTTATCTCTATCTTTTAGGCCCGCTTGTTACCTCCTGCTTACAGATCAGCTGCACAAGCAGGTGTTCTGATTCAATCCAGGACGACAAGAATCAATACTCACAGGCTCTGGGAAAGACAAAGCTGCAGTCATCAAAAGTTGTGATCAGTGAAGAGCCAACGCCTGCTCTTAAAAAATACATGAAAGTATGCACCTCGCGTGTAGGAGCCAGATGGCATGAATTGATAAGATCCAATCTTGACGTACTCGAACTCGGCAGAGTCCGGTTTCAATTTTACGTTGATAAAAATGGAATTCCTCACGAACTCAAGATTCTTAAAGGCACTAACCCTCTTCTCCAGGAACTGACAAAACGAGCCATTATAGAGTCTTCCTTACCGCCCATCCCCGCCGATCTCTTGCCTGACTTGGATGATGAGCAGGTCAAAATCGAATACGAAGCCATCGTCTATTAGCACCGCCCCCGTGACTGTCCATACCCTTGATCTGCATTTCCAAGACACGCCAGGCCTGATCGCCGCCTACGTGATCGAGTCCGAGGACCAGTTAGCTTTGATCGAAACGGGGCCAGGCTCCACGCTTCAGACGCTGCGGGCGGGTATTCGCGGGCTGGGGCTGGACGAAACCAAGATTCGGCATGTTTTTGTCACTCATATCCATCTGGATCACGCTGGAGCTGCTGGCTGGTGGGCACAGAAGGGCGCTCAGGTTTATTGTCACCCTAGAGCAGCGCAGCATCTGATCAATCCCACGCGACTTCTGGACAGTGCGCGTCAGGTTTATGCGGACAAGATGGACGCTCTATGGGGTGACACGCTGCCCGCACCGGCAGAGCGCGTGACCATCCTCCAAGATGGCGAAAGCGTGACTGTCGGCGCAGTCGCGATCACTGCCTGGGATACTCCAGGTCATGCGCGGCATCATCACGCCTTTGTCATCGGAGACGTCTGCTTTACAGGTGATGTGGCGGGGATGCGCTTGGCAGGCACCGATTATCTCTCCGTCACCGCCGCCCCGCCGCAGTTTGAGCTACAGCCTTACATCGCCTCAGTGGACCGGGTATCAGCAGCGGGCTTTCGGAAACTGTATCTCACACACTTCGGTGAGGTAGCCGATCCGGCAGCTTATCTAATGGCCTATCGCCAGCGTCTTGAAACAGTGCATCGGGCTGTGCTTCAGGATCACGAAGCAGGACTGACGGCTGATGAGATCCGCGCTGCATACCAGAATCGCGAGCATTCGCTGGCCAAAACCCAAGGCATTTCAGTCGCTGACTGGCAGCGTCTGGAGCGATCTAATGCGACGGCCATGTGCGCAGACTAGCCGGAGGTTATCAGGCGCTGCTCTACTACGATGCTGAGGCCACGGGAAAACCCGCAGGACTTGTGAAACTCACCGTGGCCACGACTGGAACCTTTTCTGGCAGCTTGATCACGACTGAATACAAGACGTATCCACTGGCGGGGAAGCTGACCTACACGACCCTATCAGACACAGCTGAGGTTACAGGGGGCCTTTCCATCAAACGGGTCGGAGTAGGCGTGCTACCGCTGGCATTGACACTTTCGATTGCGAATGCCACACAGACACTGAGCGTCACACTTTCAGGCGATACCGGGGTTTATTCCAGCCCTGGGGTGCCGGTGAACTCAGTCTCGACGACGGGCTTCCGTAATCTCACCCTACCCGTTCGGACCTTAGCTGATTTTTCTGGGAAGTACACCTTGGCCATGCCTCTAACAGTAGCTGCGACTACGGGCACTCCCGCCGGCTCAGGCTATGCCACTGTGACCATCGGCACGACAGGTCTGCTAACGATGATTGGGAAAGCTGGAGACGGCACAGCCATCGTTGCCTCTCTCAGCCCAGGTCCCAACCGCAATTATCTACTCTTCCTCAATCCCAATCTCCGCGCCGCCAGTTACATCGCAGGAAAGCTCAACCTGACCGCCCGCCCAGACGCCGGCTTTCACATCTCGCCTGCCACGACAGGAAGCGATCTACAATGGGCCAAAGTGGGTAAAATTACCGACATCAGCTACCGCAGCGGCATCCCAAATGTTGGTCTGCTCGTCAGCATGGAGCCCTGGAAAACAGTGCCCACATTACCCGCAGGCCAAACGCTGGGCAGCTTCTTGGGCCTTGATTTAAATGAGATCTTCAATCTGAACTTTGTCGGAGAATTCAACACGACGACCTACGCGCAATACATTCCCACCAAGCTCGAGCTCACCAAGCTCAATAAGTTTCGCGTTGCTGAGCGCATGCTGGGCGCACCATCACCTATTTTGGATACGAAATGGGCAACTATCTTTACACTGAGTGTAGCGCCTACCACAGGGCTCATAACTGGAACCCTCAAAATTGAGGATAGCATTCCTCCGACTACTATAGGACGTCCTCCGACAACTGTGAAAAGAACAATCACAATCTCAGGTGTCATGCTGCAGCTACCATCAGGTGATACGTCGCCGTTCGCTCGTGGCCTTGTGAGCATCCCGCCGCTTAATATCAAGACCACTACTACAACGACCACTGCCTTTACTCTGGATGGCCCTGTGACAGTAGATCCGTACATCGCTACAGCAGCGGGAACAGCAGGAACTTACACCACGATCGTTGATCGTCTTGATAATGGAGGATTAGCTTATCCGGCTGGCATTGCCGCCGATGGTGCCACAGTCACATTCATCGTTTCGCCTGATCTCAAGACACTTACTTTCAACGGTCGTAGATTATCTCTTCTCGGTGATAGCCGCCCTGTATCGTTAGCCTATGCAGACATTGTGAGTGCGGTGAAGTTAACCGTAACACTTTTTCTCAATGGGACGACGGGTAATGTTGCCAGCGGAAACACGAATTATTTTCAGCCCGTATTTCCTATGCCTAGACAAGGAAGCAATAATTTCCCAAAAAACGGCACCTTTGTGATCAAGCGATAATTTTTCATCTATTCAGAACAGCCACCCGGAATCTCATTCTGGGTGGCTTTTTTGTGATCAGCTATTGTCCCTCAATATGACTCCACTCATTCTACATCCTAGACGAACCTAAAGAGGGCAGCTTGCGCTTAGGTTGAGGGCATTCTAGTCTATCTCCTATGATCTCAGGTTACTCCGGCTTGGCCCTCTTTTTAGCTGCTACCATCGTTTACAGTGCTGATCCCTACTTCCCACCACCTGATGCTGAGGGCGGCTGGCGTGAGGCAAAGACGGAGAAGTCGGCTAAAGAGCAGGCTGGTATGGATCTGTCTAAACTGGAGCCTGCCTACACCATCACCGAGCGCTCTACGGGCAATGGCGGGCTGCTAGTTGTGCACAAAGGCTACCTTATTTTTGAGCGTTATTTTGGTCGTGCCAGCCGGAATGCCAATCCTGACATGGCCTCCACGGGCAAGGGGTTTTGCAGCATCGCCTGTGGGATCATGCTGGAAGAGTTCAAAGCCAAGATCCCTCAGGGGCTGGATACGAAGGTCTTCAATGAAACCTTTTTGCCGCAGGCTTTACCCGTCAATGATCCGCGAAAAAAGGACATCTCTCTCGGGCAGTTACTCTGCATGACAGCTGGTTATTGGGGGGAAGGTCAAGCGCCAAGTGGAACCCAAAAAGGTCAGAAGCCACAGGCGCTGAAGCCTGTAAAGGGTCAGGACATTCGTGATCTCGATAAATCTTCGTTGGATGTGCCGCTCTGGTGTGATCCGGGCACCGGTTACTCCTATTCATCCCCTTCCCCGCACATCGCCAGCATCGTGC
>JAPLUM010000545.1 GCA_026397605.1 Verrucomicrobiota bacterium
GCGCCGTAGTAGACCGTCTCCAGCGAGGAGAGGTCCCGGGTACGGCTGTCCGGGTGGTCCAGCAGCGCCACGGCCTGTGTCTCTGCCTGAAAGCGTGCCCGCTCCGCGCTCGTGGTGAATTGCGCGTGGCGTACTACTTTCATCGCTACCACACGGCGCAGCTTTAAATCCTCTGCCTCATAGACGATGCCCATGCCGCCACTGGCGATCTCCCGCAGCAGCCGGTAGCCGGCAAACTCACAGGGCAGGGTCAAAGTGCGGGCGGGCGGGGCAGGGGGCAAATCAGCCTCTCCGGTGATATGATCCGCATCAAGCCCCTCCTGCAAAAGGCAGATCAGGCAGGTGCCATCCTGCTGTAGCTTGCTGGAGCAGACAGGGCAGAGGATTGGCGGACTTTGGGTGCTCATGCAGCTGTGGATAACAGGTTCACGAGGTAGCGTAGCTCTTCGTCCACTTCCTCATCCTTGGAGACGACGTTGCGCACCTCCGTGCGCAGCAGCACGCCAAAGCGCTTTCGCAGATCCGTCGCCGCTTTGCGCACTGCACCGTGGGTCATGCCGTGACGCTGTGCCATCTCCTCCCAGTCCGGCCCTGCCGCATCGGCGGCAAAGGTGCGCTGGCGCAGTTCCAGCAAAAACTCAGGCTTCTCCCGCTGCTCCAGCTCCGCATCCAGCCGCTGCATCGCCTGAGCGACCAGTGCCCGCGCCCAGTCTTGGTCATAGGCCGTGTCGGGTGATTGATCCACGATCAAAGCCGGCTCATCGGATTGGGAACCCACATCATCTATTCTCAGCAGTTCCACACCACCACCGCGCTTTGCCGCGTCGTTCTTCCGCTGCTCATTGAGTATCCAGTTGGTAAAACAGCGCAGCAGGAAGCTACGGAAGCGCACCTCGCCGCGCTGCACGTTTTTGAGCATGTCGCGGGAAAGTAGATGCTCAAAGAAGCCCTGCACCTGGTCCGAGGCACCCTCATGAGACGCGCCCCGCTGCCGAGCAAAGACATACAGCGGACGCCAATAGCCCTGGGCCAGCCGTTCCAAACCTTTCAGGGCTTCCTGCTCTTGATTGGCTGCTTGAACCATCGACCACATGGTAGCTGGAAACAGCCCGCTGCTTTCGTGTAGCTGATTGGCGATTGGTGGTAAGTATCCTGCTGGCATGCCAATTAAAGTGGTCAATTAGAACACTCTAAAGAAATATACCGAACATTCAATCAATGATCCCAAAAGTGGCGGAGCCAACTCAAAAATCATGGTTAGTGAATCCAATAAGAACCACCCCAGGCCAGGGTGGCAAGAATGCTGCCAGCCCAGACCAACCATGAGACAGAAGACCGAGATCCGAACCGGTAAAACAACCACACAAGCGCGATCCAAGTGCTGACCAAAGTGAAGCATACCCATCTTGACAGAGGAAACGCACCTAGCAGAAGCAATGCAGGCGTCCAGACCATGAGCAGCTTCACCAGAAGAGGCAGTTCACTGCCTGCCGGACTTCCCATGCCTGACAAAAAGCTCGCTGAGAAACCCATGGATCCTGGATTCCTCTCCGATTCCGGGCGCAGCCCTACAACGGGTGGACGTGGACTTTTTGGCGCATAGGCCTCCGCAAAATCCTTTTGCGAGACGAGCATACAAGAGAGGGAGCTCTCATCAAATGGCACAACGATCTCCTTCGCGTCATGCCACTCCTTCCTAAAACCAGACTTATCCGGCTGCTGGATCTTTTGGTCTGGGACAGCATGACTGTTTTCTTCTTGGCACGAGAGCTTGTTCATGGGTTAGATCGAGAATGGAGTGCTGGAAAGGTCGATGCATGCCGCCTAGCGCCATGCCTTAACCTCATTCACAGGTTTTCTGCCGTCGTGTTACCTCAGGAATAAAAATAAATTTGGCCCACCTAACCTGACCTATTCATGAAAGTCGGCACGAGACGCCGCGAAAGCCTACAGCGGCTAGGCGGGTGCCGTTATGAAAGACGGAGTGTATCGGTCGATACTCGACGGCTTTCAAAACAAACTCAACGCCGCCAATGGGGGCTAGCAGCAAGTCGCAGTAGAGTTTCATGAATAGGTCAGGCTAGTTATGAGTCCATCACCGTCTGCACCGCCAGCATCTTCAAGCCATAGGGCACGGACTTTTAAAGGTCGGCAATCTTTCGCGTAGCGATACGCTCATCCCGTGTCATCGCATCGGCAGCGATCATGCAATCAGATGAGAGCCGCGCTTGTCCCCCGTGCACTGAAATAGGCGCGAGGCCTGAGCAGCCTCTTTTACCGTAAAATCAAGAATGCGGCCATCCAAAACAGCATCGATACAAAACCCCCCTTATTTTTTATATCTTGTCGAAATAACAGAATGAACCATGCCCGAAGGACTTTTAGTCGCCGAACACGAAAATCAATTGGCGAATCGCTTTGCATGGCGCGGTTTCTTCATAACCTCCGCGCCCTGCATGTCTGTAAAACTTCGTCTCAATACCGCCTCCGCCACTCGTCTCGTCCTTGCTAAAGTTGGAAATCCTCAGCGAGAGGAGCCACTGCAAACGTCCAAGGAGGTCTTTGACATCGCTGAAGAAGACCAGGCCTGTACTCCAAGTCCAATCACCCCAACATCAAATCTGGGGACCTCTGCATTGCCCACATTAAGGAGATCCACATCGAGGGCGAGCTCGTGCAGGGACTATGCATTTTAAAATCAGAAAGCGTCACACCTTTCCTAACGATCACGACGAAGGACGGCGATCTGCGAATCTCCACCGAACAAGGTATTCATCCTGAGAAGATCGACAAAGGCTGCCTGATTATCGACTACTGGGGCACAAAAGGCTACTACGTGCTCACCTTTGACCGCAGCGGGAGCGATGCACGCTTTTGGACCCGCGATTTCCTCGGCGTCGAGGCTGTGCCAGATTCCGCCTTTCTCACCAATGCCTACGCTAAGATGGCGGTTTCCTTCATTGCGGAACAAAAGCCTGAAGAAGACACTCCACCCTGGGAAACCTGCAATACAGCGCGCCAAGCCCTGGATTATTTCGATGAGCGTGAGCGCTTCGATCTCGGGGACTTCGAAAAGGAAGTGCTCAAGGAGCCAGACATGGTGGAGCGCTTCCAACAGCACCGCAGTCGCATGGAAGAGGAACAAGGCCAACCACTAGAGACCAGCTTTGAGATCTCCAAGAAAGACGTGACCAAGGCCAGAAAACGCATCAATGCTACTCTGAAGCTGGATACCGGCGTCGAAATTCATGTCAAATCTACCCTCTCGACCGAAAACGATCCGATCCTAGAACGCGGCTACGATGACCGAAAGGGCATGAAGTTCATCAAGGTCTATTTGCGCTTCTTCTCCACACTCCTACTCGCCGCCCTCTGCCTGAATGCAAAGACCGGTCTAGCTCAGGATTCTGAACTCAAATCCACCCTGGAATCAGCCTACAAACGCTGGAGTACCGCAGTGGAAAGCAAGAACGCAACCGCATGGGCTGCAGCCATCACCATGTATCGACAGGTCACCACGCGGAACCTGATCGTCAGCCAAGGCGGTGCCTTTCCCAAAGCCGTCTTTGAAACCAGCATCAGTCCTGCCGAAATTTCAAAGCTCCGTCTCCTGGAAGCTCAGGCCGTCGGGGAGACGGCGCATCTTCTGTACTTTGGCAAAGTGAATGTCGGTGGTGATATGGAGGACATCCCAGACAACCTCCTCATGCTAAAATTCTTGCAGGACAAAGGTGCGTGGAAGTTTGATAGCAATAAAATCATTCACCTGCGCACACGCCCCGACCTGCTGGAAAAGCTCAAGCAAGGAGCTGCGCCTGACTTTCTTGACCTACCCGAGTTTACCCCACCCGGCAAGGCACCTGCCATCCCCGCCATCTGTGGGGTACCTCAGCACATTTCGGGCGGCACCATCCAATCCATCGGATATGAAACCGACGTCACAATCAACGGCTTCGACTATTACGTGCGTGACAATGTCTTAAAAGTATTCGTCATCGGCGGACTCAATAACGGAGCCAATCAAATCAGCCTAAAAGCCAAAAAGATCGAAGTCCCTAAAGGCTCTGATCGCGCCTTAGAGTTGGATCTTTTCACCAAACCCAGCAAAACCGGTGCCAACGGCCAGCGTGTCTTCCATTATGAGTACAATGGATCAGGAGAACCCGCCTCCAGCCGCTCGACCTGGGAGCTCAGCATGCCAGCCACCAAGGAACTTAGCATCATCGCAACAGAGTAGTTTTTAGAAACACCGAAAGCAAAGTCCGCCAGCCACGTTTGAAACCTTGACCCATCCAGCCAATCCATGAAAAAGCTCATCGCACCTCTTCTCACTCTTGCTCTCGCCACCAGCCTCTATTTGGCCCAAGGCGCTGACAATGCTGCTGCCAAACCATTGCGCGTCCTCATTGTCGCCGGCGGCTGCTGTCATGAATATGATAAACAGGGCATCGCTCTCAAAGAAGGCATCGAGTCCCGCCTGAACGCCACAGTCGATGTCGCCTACAATCCCGACAAGACCACGAAGGCCACCTTTGAAATCTACAAATCCAAAGACTGGGCCAAGGACTTCGACCTCATCATCCACGACGAGTGCTCCGCTGACGTCACCGACCCCGCCTATGTGGCAAACATCCTGGATGCACACAAAGCTGGCATCCCAGCCGTGAACCTCCACTGCGCCATGCACAGCTATCGCTGGGGTAATTTTAAAGAACCTGTGACGGCTGGCGCCGACAACGCAGGCTGGTATGAAATGATCGGTGTTCAGTCCACCAGCCACGGCCCGAAAGAGCCTATCGACATCACTTTCACCGCCCAGGATCACCCGATCACCAAAGGCCTGGAAAACTGGACAACCATCAACGAAGAGCTTTACAACAACGTCCAGATCCTCGGAGCTAAGCCCCTGGCTAGCGGCAAGCAAATGGTCAAACCCAAGGTCAAAAAAGGTGAGGCCGCAGACCCAGCAGCCGTGGCTACCGAAGCGAATGCTGTCGTCGCCTGGACCAATGAATACGGCCCGAATAAGACCCGCATCTTCAGCACCACACTCGGCCACAACACGGAAACCGTCACCGACGAGCGCTATCTCAAACTCATCACCCGCGCCGTGCTCTGGTCCACCAATCACCTGAACGAAGATGGCACTGCAGCAGCAGGTTACGCCAAGTAATTTCAGACAAAGCTAGACGGGCGGCGTTACGAACCGCCGCCCTCTTCATCTGGCTCACGCTCCAAGAAGCGCATGGCGTGGTCGATGAAGCGCAGCGGCACATCGTCTGTAGGACCGTTACGATTTTTCGCCAGAATGAGGACCGCTTGACCTTTCTTTTTGGCCTCCGTTTCTTCATCCCCGACTTCCATCTTACCACCGGCGTAATCTTCACGCGTGAGCAGTCCGACCATGTCGGCATCTTGCTCGATCGAGCCCGACTCACGAAGGTCTGAAAGCACGGGACGCTGGCCTTTTCGAGACTCCACAGAGCGATTCAACTGAGCAAGAACGATGATCGGCACATTCAACTCCTTCGCCAAGCCTTTCAGTCCAGCTGAGATTTCCGCGATTTCGATCTGACGATTATCCTTTGCTCGGCGACTGCTGGAAGTCATGAGCTGCAAGTAGTCGATCATGATCATTTTAATGTCATGCTGCTTCTTCATGCGGCGCGCCTTGGCACGCAGCTCAAGAATATCCAAGCCAGCGGTTTCATCGATCAGAATATTGGCCTTCTGCAGCTCCCGTGTCGCCTTGGCTAAAGCCTCCTGCTGGGCGCGGGATAGTAGGCCGCGCGACAGATCCTGCATGGAAAGCTGCGCCCGTGAGACCAGCAAACGGCGCACCAGCATCGTGGCACTCATTTCCAAGCTGAACACCGCACAGGGATGCCCGCACTCCACCGAGATGTGCTCGACGATGTTCATAGCCAAGGAAGTTTTCCCCATCGAAGGACGGGCAGCGATGATGAACATTTCCCCGCCCTGGAGACCACTACTCATGGCATCCAGCTTACTGTAGCCAGTGGATAAACCGCGTAGCTGACCGGGATGCTCCAGCATGTATTGGATGGAGTCGATCGCCTCTGCCACGTGGGAGGCGAGGGTTTTCACACCATCTTCTTTGCCAGTGGACTCACGCACGGCCAAGACACGCTGCTCAGCATGGTCAATCAGGGTGCTGACATCTTCATCCAACTGTTCTTTGCCGAACTCGTAGCTCTGGTGGATATTCAGCGAGCAGGCATGAATCAGCTGCCTGAGGATGTGCTTATCCGAGACGATCTTCTTATAATGTGTATAATGTGAAGGACTGGGAACAAAGGTGAATAACTCTGTAATCGCCGCAGGCCCACCCACACGTTCCAGCAGGCCCTGATCGCGTAGGGCATTCGTCACCATCACGGGGTCGATGGGCAGATTTTTATCGTAAAAATCCAGCAGCTTCTCGTAGATCGTCCGATTGGCCTCATGATAAAAGGCAGCCGCAGGCAGCATCACTCGGCTCTCACTCAGGCGCTCGTTCGGATCTTGCAGCAGACTGGATAAAACCCCCTTCTCTGCCTCATCGGAAAAGGGCAGCGCACGATTGATGTTCGCTAGCAACTCCTCTGCCGTAGGGATCTCATTGCGCTTCCGGCCAAAGGGATTGGCCTGCTGTTTAGCCTCCGCTTTAACGGGTAGCTCGCCAGGAGCGGCGGCGGCTTGAATGAGATTGGAAGCGGACTCTGCCATTGGATGGAAATGAGGACAGGTGATGGATTGGGAATACAATCAGAGCAAC